>CANSDD010000116.1 GCA_947645535.1 uncultured Mycoplasmatota bacterium | reverse complement strand
ATTCCCTATTCTAGTCTTTAGTTTACGTCAAGTTTTTATGCGATTGCCATACAAACTTATTTTCGTATTTTTGAAAAGAGCAATATTATCATTGCTCTATCTTTACATCCTCAAATATTAACTTTAAAATATTTTCTAATAAATGCATAGGTAAACTACTTCCAGCAGCTTTTTTATGTCCTGAGCCACCATACTGAGACGCAAAAATACCTAAATCAATATCTTTTATTCCTCTATAACTAACACTTCTAGAAATATTGATAACAATAATAAAATCATATTGATCTTTGTATTTTTCGGCTAGAACATTACCTACTTCACTACGATAAAGTTCCGCAAAAACAGCTCCAACATGGTACTCTTTTAATATTATAGGAATTATTTCTTTCTCTTTCTTTGAAATATAGTTTTGAATACGAATCTCTTCTACTTCTAATAAATATTCTTGTTTTTCATCAAAATAAAAATGTTCTTCTCTAATACAAAATTGGTAATAATAGTCTATATAGTATTCTCTACCATATATACCAAATAAATTACTAATCCATTTTGCTTCTATAATGTTATTTTCTTTCCACTCCCATGTATCAATTAGTCTCACTAACTCTACCATCTCTTTAATTACTTCCTTTTTGATTATATTATTTGAATATTCTTTTAACAAATATTCATAATATAAACTACTTGCACATTCACATTTTCCATTTCTACTATCTATAACTGTAATAAATGAATAATGGTTCATATCTAATCTTGTATGATGATGATCAAATATAAGAATTTTCTTATTTAACTTATCATTATTTTCTATTATTTTCGCTAGTTCATGACTAATACACAAATCAGTTACATAAATAAAATCATAATGTTCAAACGTATTATTCTCATATTCTTTTTTAAAACTTTCATCAATTGTAGATGGCTCTTCTAATATATAGTCAACTTCATCAAATACTAATTTTGATAATATAACTGGTGTTACTCCATCATTATCTGCTTTATGACTAAATAAAAGTATTTTCATTTCTTTTCCTCCAATATCTTTTTTATTGGTCCATAAGTTTTACGATAACCATCAATTAATCCATATTTTCCAATTGCTTCTAAATGTGCTTTTGTTGGATATCCTTTATGTTTTTTAAATCCATATTCTGGATATTTACTATCTAATTCTTCTAATATATGATCTCTTGTCACTTTTGCTAAAACTGAAGCAGCAGCAATACTAATACTTTTCGCATCTCCCTTAATAATTGGAAGTGATGGAATATCTAATTCAAGTGGCATTGCATCACTTAATACATATTCTAAATTTATTTTTTCTCTTACCTCTTTGATTGCTATCATCATAGCTTCCTTGCTTGCAGCATAAATATTAATCTCATCAATTCTCTCTGGTGATACAATTCCAATTCCATAAGCAATTGCATGTTCTTTTATATAAGGAAAAAATTGTTCTCTTTTTTTCTCACTTAATTTTTTTGAATCAGTTAATCCTTCTAATATAAAATCTTTTGGAAGTACACAACAAGCTGCTACTACTGGACCAATTAAAGGTCCTCTTCCTGCTTCATCAGTACCTCCTATATAAGTAAACCCTTGTTTATACAAATCTTTTTCATAACTCCATAAATCTATATTTTCACATTTCATAATTTCTCATATCCTTCTTTATCAAGTATAAAATAAAATACATAAAAAGTCAAAAAAAGGAGGCTCAATCTATATTTCTAGATATTTTTTTTACTAATACTGTTTGCTTTTGAGGTAATCCTCTTTCAAGTTCAAATCCCATACTTTGTAACTTTAAAAGTTGCTTTTCTGTTATTCTTATTGTTCCTACTTTAATAGAAAATAATATATCTCCTACTGCTTCTTTTTCTTTACCTAAACGTTCTCCTAGCTCTGGAAGTCTTCTATTCTTTTCATAAAATTTTTCTATTTTCTTTATATTTTGTTCTATTTGATAATTATTTTTTATACTGCCAAATCCTATTTTCACAAGTCTTTTCATTTGCTCTTTTGTTATTGTTGTTCTTCCATATTGTATATTGTTCAAAAATACTCCAATTAATTCATCATTATATGTCTCATTATATTTTGGCAATCTTCCATACCTTTGATAAAATTCTTCTACTAATTTTATTTTTTTTCCTTAGAATTTTCTTCACTACATGTGTCTAGTGAAAATCCTAATTGTAATAATCTATCTATTTGTTCATCTGTTATGCTTGTATTTCCAGATTTTATATTGCATAAAAATTTCCCTAATAAAATTCCTTCTACTTTCTCGTTATATTTAGGTAACCTTTTATTTTCTTTATAAAATTCTTCTAATAAACTAATTTGAAGTTCTTTTCTAGATTCTTGAGCTTGATTAACCATAATAAATTTTCCCCTTTTTATTGAATACATTATTTTAACAGATTTTTAAGACTTGTCAAATTTCAACAACAGAGGATAGTGTAAAATAGTATGGGGATGGAGTACAAAAAAGGAAGACCTTTTGTTAAA
>CANSDD010000115.1 GCA_947645535.1 uncultured Mycoplasmatota bacterium | reverse complement strand
TTTTACCAATTCTTCTATAAACGTAAAATCGATACAGCTATCTAGTTTTCTTACTAAATGTTCCTCAGGTACTAATTCTTCTAATGTACTTAATATCATACAATCGTTTTTTCTAATTTGTTTAGTCATTGCCATAAATCATAACACCTCTATCTAACCAATACTATTATCTCATAAAATTCATAAAAAAACGAGATATTTATGACTTAATTTGGTTAGATAAAGTCTATCTCGTAACTACATTATACTATAACATTTATAAATTTTAAAGACTGTTTACAAAAAATTATTTGTCAACAGTCTTTAGAATGTAAACTATTCTACATTCTTTAATATAAACTGATTACTTTCTACATCAACAATTACTTTACTATCAAATTTTATTTCATCCATAATAATTTTTTCAGCAAGTAATGTTTCTAAATTACGACTTACATAACGTTTAATTGGTCTAGCACCATAATTTTCATCATAAGATGCATCAATAATAAACTCTTTTGCTTTTTCAGTTAATTCAATTTTTAAGTGTTTATCTCTTAGACGATATTCCATTTCAGAAATAATTTTATCTAAAATATCATAAACAACTTCTTTTGTTAATGCTTTAAACGTAATGATTTCATCAATACGATTGATAAATTCTGGTTTAAAAGTACGTCTTAATTCCATATTGATTAACTCATCACTATTCTCTTTATTTTCTAATATATATTCGCTTCCTAAATTAGAAGTCATAATAATAATTGTATTTTTAAAATCAACAGTTCTACCTTGGCTATCTGTAATTCTACCATCATCTAATATTTGAAGTAATATATTGAAAACATCTTTATGTGCTTTTTCTATTTCATCAAATAACACAATACTATATGGATTTCTTCTAACTGCTTCTGTTAATTGTCCGCCTTCATCGTATCCAACATACCCTGGAGGAGCCCCAACTAATCTTGATACAGAATGTGCTTCCATATATTCACTCATATCAATACGAATCATATGACGCTCATCATCAAATAATTCATAGGCAAGTGTTCTAGCTACTTCTGTCTTTCCTACTCCAGTAGGACCTAAAAAGATAAAGGAACCAATAGGACGATTTGGATCTTTAATACCAGCTCTTGCTCTGATAATCGCTTCACTAACTAGTTTTAAAGCTTCCTCTTGTCCTTTTACTCTCTTTTCCATATTTTCTCTTAAATGAATCAATTTTTCTTTTTCTCCACTTACTAATTTTTGAACAGGAATATTGGTCCACTTTGAAATAATAGAAGCAATTCCTTCTTCATCAACTGTATCACTTAACATCTCTGATTTATCTTGTTCTCTTAATTTTTCTAATTCCTTTTCTAAGTTTGGAATAGTTCCATGGCGAAGTCTGGCAGCAGATTCTAAATCATAATTATTTTCTGCTTGTTCTAATTCAAATCTAGATTTTTCTAATTCTGCTTTTTTCTTTTTTATTTCATCATTAATCTTTTTCTCATCTTGCCATCTATTTCTAAGTTCTTCTTCCTCTTTTTTCAAAATAGATATTTGTTCTTTTAATTCTAATACTCGTTTTTTAGATAACTCATCATTATCCTTTTTTAATGCTTCTAATTCTATTTGAAACTGCATAATTTCTCTTGTTAAAGTGTCTAATTCTGTTGGTACAGAATCCATTTGTACTTTTATTGTAGCACATGCTTCATCCACTAAATCAATTGCTTTATCGGGAAGAAAACGATCAGTAATATAGCGATCTGATAATGTTGCTGCTGCAACTAATGCCCTATCTTTAATATTCACTCCATGATATACTTCAAAACGTTGTTTTAAACCTCTAAGTATAGTAATAGTATCTATGACATTTGGTTCTTTTACAGTCACTTTTTGAAAACGTCTTTCTAAAGCTCCATCTTTTTCAATGTATTTACGATATTCATTTAATGTTGTAGCTCCTATTACTTTAATTTCTCCGCGTGCTAGCATAGGCTTTAACATATTACCTGCATCCATAGCACCTTCTAAAGCTCCTGCTCCAACAATCATATGAATTTCATCAATAAACATAATGATTTCACCATTAGAATCTTTAATCTCTTTTAATACTGCTTTGAGTCTTTCTTCAAATTCCCCTCTATATTTTGCTCCTGCTATTAAAGCACCCATATCTAGTTCCCAAATACGTTTATTTTTTAATGACTCAGGCACATCACCTCTAACAATACGCTGAGCTAAACCTTCCACAATTGCTGTTTTTCCTACTCCAGGCTCTCCAATTAAAACTGGATTATTTTTTGTTTTTCTAGAAAGAATTCTAGTAATACTTCTTACTTCTTCATCTCTTCCTATTACGGGATCTACTTTTCCATCTTTGACACTCGCTACAATATCACGACCATATTTTTCTAAAACATTTTGTAAATTTTCTTCATATGGATTTTGTCCATTCATAAAAATCCCTCCTTTATTGCTTTTTTCAAGCATAAATTCATTGTATCACACTTTTTAGCACTCGTCAAGTATGAGTGCTAAAAATTATGGCAATCGCATAAAAATAAAATGGAAAATTGTGTTATAATGATAGACTTT
>CANSDD010000114.1 GCA_947645535.1 uncultured Mycoplasmatota bacterium | reverse complement strand
TTTGATAAATTCTAACATAGCAATTTCTACTACATAAGATTTTAAATGTTCTAATCTTTTATCACTTCTTTCCATTAACTTATTACCCCCTTTTAAATTCTTAAACAATTCATATCATAGTTACGCACCAACTTTCCTTTGAAATATCTTAAAGAAATTATAACGCGCTTGTTCAATTTACACAGCCCTACAAACAAAAAAAGATAACTAAATCATAGCTATCCAAATCATAAAAATATGAAAAATAATAGTCATACTTATGGCCGAAGTTATGGCCATTAAAAATCTACTTTTTCAAAAATAATCACAACAAAATAAAAGCAGGATAAACCTGTTTACAAACAACTAGCCAGTGGCTAGTTTTCCCTTATTTCATAAGACATTAGATAAAACACAAGTGTTTACATTTGAGAAAATTGTTATACAATCGTTAACTTTGTCTTTTTCAGAAACCCTTATAAATAAAGGATTTCCAAAATGTGTTTAACAATTGTACACACTTTTTCAATGTAATTTTTTTAAAATTCCTGCCATAATTTTTAGAAATTTTGATGAATTTATGGTCATAAGTACGGCCATAGATTAGAAGAAAAATGCTGATGAAAATATAGTAATTTGAATATGAAAAAAAGCACTACTTCCATTTAAAAGTAGCACCTTTAGATACAATTATTTCATATTCTACTATATTGTATCACGCATATTTCTATAGTCAATAAGAATTAAATGTCTAATATTTTTCGGTAAGAATGTTGTATAAAAATTCATCTAAACTTTATTTTTAGCGTGTTTGTTTAATAAGATATTTTTATAGATATTTATCTAGTGACAGATATATTAATTTTTTTAACATGCTTTTAAGATTTCTTATTAGGAACTTCAGTTTGTGATTGAACAGTAAAAGTTCCTATATATTGTTCGATTATCGCTCTTTTTTCATTATCAACAACATGCCATGCAAACTCTCTAAAATTTCCTCCATTTTGAGCCAATGCTAAAAAATAATCAATATCAAATTTATTTAAGTATGCTCTTTGATTTTTCAATGATAACTTAAATCCTTGATTAGGATGGATTTCATAAGCATCTTGCGTTTCTTCTCCATTTAAAATAACGTCTTTATCTTTATTCTTTTTGTATGCTAGTAAATCAACGCAATAAATATAATCATATACTAATAGCAAACTATTAAAATTATAAGGCAGTTTTTGTTTTTCCCTAATTTCATTATATCTTGTTTCTAAATCCTTAAGGCCTTCATTGTTTTTATATAAATAATTTATAGAAACAAAATAATCTTTTGAAACACCTAAAATGATTGCTAACTTGTTAAGCAAATTATCATACATTTCATAATTATGTAAATTTGAAATAACCATCCCATTTCCTAGCATTCTTAAAGTTTCAGAAGGTATTTGTCTTGTTTCAAATTGTACTCCATGTATTTCTTGATAAACCTTTTCAGCAAAATATTGTGTTTGAGCTTCCATAATTAATCTACCAATATTGCTTTCTTGATTAATTCCTACCTCATCATTTTCTGGATTTGTTTGTATGGCATGATGGAGTTCATGATAAACAGTAATTTCTCTTAAAGGTTCCTCCAGATTATCCCTAATAAAAATAGTTTTTGTGTCGGTGTCTCTAAATCCTTTAACATCACTACCATTTTCTTGAAAAATTCTGTGCTTTTCATCATAAAATTCAATCTTACTAGCATAAAGAAGAGCATTCTTGATTAATTCTTCTAGTCTTAGGCTATCAGGAATTAATTTTTCTTTTACAGCAACATAAAAATAATTAGTAAAATATTTTAGTGTATTATCATCTATATTATGATTTTTTTGTTTAATTAATTCTTTTATATCTTCGTACATAAAATCAACTCCAATTTTTATTTAAATACTAATTGCAATTAGTTTTCTTACTATAAATAGTATAACATACTTATCTTTATTTTTTTAGAAAAAACCACTTTTTGAGTGATTTTTTCAACAATTATTATTTTAATTTGAAACATGCTATTTAAAGTCCTAATGATAAAGTTATATCTAATTTATCAATATGGACTTTTTCTTGTTCTGCTTGAGTACCAATAGTGATATTGGTATTTATTTTGTAATCAAAATTGATTATATCTAGTGTTTTAAAATAATACGGTATATGTGTTCCGTAGGAGTCAGCACAGAGGATCAGGCACGAGAAGGATTTTCTTTAGGAGAACAAAAAGAAAAACTATTACAATTATGTTCTTTTAAAGGTTATGAAGTATTTAAAATTTATGAGGATGCAGGAATAAGTGCAAAAGATATGGAACATAGACCTGCATTTCAAGAAATGTTATCTGATATGAAGAAAGGTAAAATCAACTATATTGTGGCTTATAAACTTGATAGAGTTACTCGCTCAGTTCGTGATTTAGAGGAACTTATATCGGTGCTTGAACAATATAATTGTTTCCTAGTCTGTGATAGAGATGATGTTAATACCTCTACCGCTAATGGTAGATTCTTTGTTAGAATGCTTACTGTCTTATCACAACTAGAAATTGAAATTGTATCAGAAAGAACTAAGTTTGGTTTAAATGGAGCCATTAAGTGGCTCTTATTCAAATAACGTGAGCGAAGTGGATTATTTCAAAAATGCATGATAT
>CANSDD010000113.1 GCA_947645535.1 uncultured Mycoplasmatota bacterium | reverse complement strand
TTCCTAGTATAAATTTTATCCTATTTTTTGCTTTCTTTTTATAGTTATTTACACTTTTTTAGAACTTTTTTTTAAGCGATTGCCTTATCAAAGAAATAGAAAATTTACTTTCCTATTTTTCTATCTTGATATGCCATCCAACCAAGTAAAAACACTGAAATTATACTAACAATCATTCCTGCTTTTTTAAATGGTGCTTCATATACAATTTCTATTTTATGATTTCCTTTGGTAAGCGGAAAACCAATAAATACTTCATTTGCTTTTTCATATTCTTGTTTTACTCCATCTACTTTTATTTGAAATGATTTATCATAAGGAATCGATAATACAAAATAACCATCTTTTGTAACATCAATTGTACCTTCAATTTTATCCCCTTGTGTCTTTTTTGTATCGACAATAAAAGGATCAACATCATTACTGTTTTCTTTAAAGGTAGAATAATCTAAAACATAATGATTGATATCGATAATTTCAAACGTTCCTTTACTCATATAAATAGATAAATGATCTATTTTTTCATTACCTGAAATGGCAAATTCAAAATTATAATTTCCATTATGATACATCCACTGCTTACAAGTTAATTTATTAGAAATATTGTTGATAGCAACCGTCAAATCTCCTTTTTTACAACTCTGTGATTGAGCTACTTGAAATGTAATCATTAAAATTTCATTTTCTTTTATTGGAATAGATAACGGAATATCAAAATGAATATTTTCTTTTACTTCTACTTTATATCCTCCAGCTATTTTGCTAACACTTAATCCATCAATTGCCTCTAAATAGGAAATATCAAATAGTCTTATTTTTGACTCAAAATAATTTTCTCCTTTATTTTCCACAACAATTCCATTCATTAATAATTCTACATTATAAGGATATTTTAATGTTTCATAATAACTCTCTTGATATAATTTATCACTAACATATCCAAGTGGATACACATTCTCATTTTTATATAAACCATATTTTCCTTTTTCTTTTACTAATTCATATCCAACTGGCTCTTCTCCCTTTTTTGATACTACATATTTTACATTCATAAGTGTTTCAAAAAAGATATTATTAGATGATGATGTTACTAACCGATTCCGATATGTATCTGCATTTCCCATCTTATCATAGAAAAAGTCTTTATAAGGTTGATGAAAAGTAGATGAATAAAGAGAAGTCGAATAATAATTTGGGGTATAAACTTTATTCGCAGTTAATAATGTATCTGTAAAATCATTACTACGATAAAAACTAGAATCTTCTTTTGATATTTCCTTTAATAATTCTACTTTATCACTATGAAAGGCATTTTGATAATCTATTTTCTTTTCATATGTTTCATTACGATTACTTACAAATACCATAGATATCGCTAAAATAGTCATAGGAACCATATACAAATATTTTTTTTGCCATTTTGAATAAGCACATAGAAATAGAAGGCAAACAAGAACATCTACATAAAACCATATGTTTTGGTAACCTCTCCAATACCAGAAAAAAGATAGTAAAATAAAAACGGGAATTTCTATTTTTATTCTAACTTTTTTATTTTCTAAATCTTTCAATAATAGTGCAATCAAATAAATAAATAACGGCAAGAAAGGAATTAATACTTTTGCTCTTACATAAAGAAATCCATTTAACATATACATAAAGATTGGAATTGATAAAACAACAAATAATGAAATACCTAAAAATATATGTTCTCGTTTCTTGGTTAAGAAAAGATGAAATAGACTAAATAAGGCTATCGCTGATAATCCAATTGAATAAGAACTATAAACAAGGGCTCCAATATCTAAATGAGGTAATAGCAATTTAGATAATGCAATTGGTTCTTTTCCTCCGCTTCTTCCTGTTGCAATCACATAAGCAGTTGGCAAAAGTAATATTGCTGATAAACCAATTCCAAGTATAATTGGCCATAAAAATGATAATCCATCTTTGATAAATTTTTTAATTGTAATGGTATTCTCTTTCTTTAAATAACAAGATACTCCATAAATAACAAGTACTAAGATGCCACCAATACTATAATAATAACTCGTTAATATCATACCTAAAACACTAAGAGTAAATAAAACTCTTTTTCCTTTTTCAAAATAAGCATCAATACCAATGAGTCCCAATAATAAATATGGCATATAAGTCATAAACATAATATGTCTATGGGCATGAAAAATAAGTGGAGATGCACAGGCAAAAAGTATGGTTGCTGTCATTACAATCGTTCTTGAAAAATTCTTTTTTAACAACCAATAATAACACAAATAAATACTGATTAAAATAGTAACAATAAAAGCAATTACCATAAAATCTACCATTTTAATAAAGGGGAAAAAATAAGAGATTAAAACAATTGGATTTAATAATCCATAATAAGATATATTATAAATATTTTGACCTGCTCCTAAATGAGGCATAAAATCAGGATATAAATCTCCTGTTTGATAAAATAAATTTCTAAAATATTCTGGAAACATAGTATGTTGACTTCCCCAATCAGTTGTTGAACCAAATAAGTTATTTGGATAAATACAAAAAATTACAACAATGAAAACAAGTAGTGTTAATAATAATAAATTGATAAAGTCTTTTCTTTTCATACATTCCACCTCTGTCATTTATTATAACATCATCTAAATTTATCTGCAATGTGAAATATATTTATAA
>CANSDD010000112.1 GCA_947645535.1 uncultured Mycoplasmatota bacterium | reverse complement strand
TTATGGATAAGCCAAATATCACACAAGAAGAACTTGCAAGACTATTAGATGTTAATAAAAGAACTATTATAAGGAATTTTAAAGTTTTACTTGAAGAAAAATATATAAAAAGAGTAGGAGCTAATAAAAATGGTTATTGGGAAATAAATAAAAAATAATTTATTAGATAATTATTACTGAAAAATAAGAAAGGAATTGATAATATGTTAGAAAAAAAATATAATCATAAAATAGTAGAAGAAAATAAATATCAAAATTGGAAAGAAAAAGGATATTTTACAAGTGGAGATTTATCAAAGATGCCATTTGCCATTGTAATTCCGCCTCCAAATGTAACAGGAAAACTACATTTAGGTCATGCTTGGGATACCACTTTACAAGATATTATTATTCGTTATAAAAGAATGGATGGTTATGATGCATTATGGTTACCTGGAATGGATCATGCTGGAATTGCAACTCAAGCAAAAGTAGATAAAAAATTAAAAGAAATGGGAGTTAATCCTAGAGAAATGGATAGAGATGAATGGTTAAAACATGCTTGGTCATGGAAAGAAGAGTATGCAGAAAACATTCATGAGCAATGGGCTAAAATGGGACTTAGTTTAGACTATACCAAAGAACGTTTTACATTAGATGAAGGTTTATCAAAAGCAGTACGTCATGTATTTGTGACACTTTATGAAAAAGGTTTTATTTATAGAGGAGTGAGAATCATTAACTGGGATCCAGAAGCAATGACAGCTTTATCTAATGAAGAGGTAATTTATAAAGATGAACCAGGTGCTTTTTATCACTTAAAATATTATTTAGAAGATAAAAGTACTTATCTTGAAGTTGCAACTACAAGACCTGAAACATTATTTGGAGATACTGCTATAGCAGTTAATCCAAAAGATGATAGATATAAAGATTTTATTGGTAAAAAAGTTATTTTACCAATTGTAAATAAACTAATTCCAATTATAGGAGATATTCATGCAGATCCAGAATTTGGAACAGGAGTAGTTAAAATAACACCAGCACATGATCCAAATGACTTTGAAGTAGGAAATCGTCATAATTTAGAGAGAATTGTTGTTATGAATCCAGATGCAACTATGAATGAAAATGCTGGAAAATATGCTGGAATGGATCGTTTCAAATGTAGAAAAGCATTATTAGAAGATTTGAAAAAGGAAAATTTACTCATTAAAGTAGAAGAAATTGTGCATAGTACTCCACATAGCGAAAGAACGGATGCAATAGTAGAACCATACTTGTCAAAACAATGGTTTGTGAAAATGAGACCACTTGCAGATAGAGTACTTGAAAACCAAAAAAATAAAGATACAAAAGTAAATTTTGTACCAGATAGATTTGAAAAAACAATGAATCATTGGATGGAAATTACTTATGATTGGTGTATTTCAAGACAGCTTTGGTGGGGACATCAAATACCAGCTTGGTATAAAGGTAATGAAGTATATGTAGGTTATGAAGCACCAAAAGAAGAAGGGTGGGTGCAAGATCCAGATGTATTAGATACTTGGTTTTCAAGTGCATTATGGCCATTTAGTACATTAGGATGGCCAGAAGAAACAGCACTATTAAAAAGATATTATCCAAATAATGTACTTGTAACAGGATATGATATTATTCCATTTTGGGTGAATAGAATGACATTTCAAGGATTAGAATTTACTGATAAAAGACCATTTAAAGACTGTTTAATTCATGGGCTTATTCGTGATAAGATTGGTAGAAAAATGAGTAAATCTTTAGGCAATGGTGTAGATCCTATGGATGTTATTGAAAAATATGGATGTGATGCATTAAGATTTTTCTTAGCTACATCTTCAGCACCAGGTATGGATTTACGCTATGATGAAGAAAGAGTAGCATCTACTTGGAATTTTATCAATAAATTATGGAATGCTTCTCGTTTTGTTCTTATGAATATAGAAAATATAAAAGATACAAATATAGATGCATCAACTTTATCAATTTGTGATAAATGGATATTAAATAAATATGAACACTTAATAGAGAAAGTAAGACATCATATGGATACTTATGAATTTCATGTAGTTGGAACAGAAATATATAATTTTATTTGGAATGATTTCTGTGATTGGTATATTGAATTATCTAAAATTGATATGAATGAGGTAAGTAAAAAAGTATTACTAACTGTATTAGATGGAATTTTAAAACTATTACATCCATTTATGCCATATGTAACAGAAGAAATCTATCTAATGTTACCAGTACATGAAGAATCTATTATGACTGCAACTTATCCAGTTGTCAATAAGAATTATTTCTTTGATAATACAAATATGATTGAAGAGATGATAGAGCTTATTACAAAAGTTAGAAGAATCAAATTAGAAAATAAAATTCCAAATGATTTTTACTTTGTTTATGAAGATGAATCTTTATTACCAGTAAAAAATATATTAGAAAGATTATTAAAAATAGAAGAAAAACATTTTATAAAAATAAAAAATATAGATATATCAAATTTAAAAGAAGTTCCAGTAGCATACTTTGGACATACTATTTATTTATATTATGATGGTAGTGTAAATGAAGCAGAAGAACAAATGAAAAAAGAAAAAGAGATAGAAAGATTAAAAAAGTCTATTGAAAGGCGTAAAAAGTTATTGGCTAATCCAGGATATACTTCAAAAGCACCAGCTAATATAGTAGATAAAGAAAGACAGGATTTAGAAAAAGAAGAACATGAATTAGCATTATTAAATGGATAATTTTTAA
>CANSDD010000111.1 GCA_947645535.1 uncultured Mycoplasmatota bacterium | reverse complement strand
ATTGTACATTCTTATATTCCCTTTTTTGTACATTCTTATTTTATCATTAACAAATGCTAATAATGTAACATTCTTAATTATAATTCTATGAGGTTCTACATATACGATATTAGTAAGGTCAATACTCCTTATATTTCCAGAAATAATAGTTGGCGTGACATTACAAAAATCACAAATAAACTCAATTTTCTTTTTTAATTCAAAATCAATATGCAAAGGTTTAGTAGTAATATTCATCATAACAAATTATTCCTTTCTGTATCAAAAAAAATCAACTTCTTTTCAGAAAGCTGATTCCCGATTTAAATTCGAACCTTAAAAAAGTCCGAACAGATTTCCTAATGGTGCGAGTAAGAAAGTTATTTCAAACTTTTTTCGCTAAAGTAAGTAATCAATACAATATTTGTATCAATTTCTTAATATAATTATAAACTATTCTAAAAAATAATTCTACAATTTTTTAGAACATTTTATTATTAACAATCTGTGTAGTAATAATGAACAGTTAATTTTTTGATTTTTCCATTATCAATTTCTGTTCTATAACCTGCACCATTTCTATATAGTGGAGTATTTACATCTTCTGGGCCACAAACTGTAACTTCTTCCTTTTTCCTTTCTACATAACTATCATAAGAATCACCCATAAAACTTTTCATAAATGATTGAAATGCTTTGTGAGCTTCTGAATTGTCTTCTTCTTTAGGTGCAGTAATTTGTCTAATTAGTTCTTCTTGTACTGCTTTAGCACTTACTTTTCCTTTTACATCAATTTCAAATATTTTTGAATAATCACTCTTTTTGCATAAAAAACTTAAACAAGGGTCTAAAACATATTCAGTGCCATCAAACTTAAAACATATCCATGAATGGTAATACTCTGGTGTTCTTTCATCAAACTTTAAGTTTCCTCTCTCAATATAATCATCATCATTTAAAAATACTATTGCTGATTCTGTCGTTTGCCAACACCATCCTTCAAGTTTTCCTACTGGCATTAATTCAAACAAAGAACCTTCATATTTGCCTAATACCTCAATATGTAGGTTATTTAACTTATTCATTAAATATTCTACAACTTTTGTATCAATTCTTTTAGATCGTAATATTTTAAATTTTTCTTCTTCTGTTAATTCTTTTTTTGAAATAACTTTATCTAATATTTCATTAATTCCAAACATTTCATTTCCTCCTTGTTAACTAAAGAAACCTTTTGCTTTCATATCTTCATGGATTTCTTTACATACAGCATCATAATCAACTTCTTGCTTTAATATTTCAATCTCTTGTTTTAATTGTTCTAAATAAAATGGCTGAGTTGCAACTAAACAATTTTCTATATTAGGCAAAATCAATGGTAAAGCATATTTATCTTTTTCAATATCTGAATCTTGTTGAAAATCATAATATAAAAATCTAAGAGTTGTTTTCCTGTCGTTAACCTTTGTAATTTTTGGATTTTCAAGTTTATAATATAAATCTTTCTCAAATACTAATCCAACAGAAGTATCATAAACTAATGTTGTGCCATCTTTTAATGTTCTTTCTGCAAAACAATGATTAGCAAAATGTTCACTTCCATTTCCATTTCTATATTCGTCGATGTATTGTGGATTTAATCTTAAACTCTCAATATCTGCATCAACAACTTGAAAATCATCATCACCAAATCCTAAAGTTACTAATGTTCCTCTATCATAGCAATGACCATTACTTAATTTACCATGTAATAATAATATGGATGCTGGAAGTCCACCATAATAAATATGTCTTAAATTTTCTATTAGTTTCTTATCATAGGCACCAATAAGACCTTGTTTCACCCCATAGTTAAACAATTCATCATATCTTTTCTTATGTAATTTCCATTTCATTTCTTCTAATTCAGTTGCCATATTCAAATATCCCCCTTTTTGAATTGGTGTATATACTACCATAAAAAGTGATTTTGTGCAACCACACAACCTCATTTTTTATTTTTCAAAATCATCACTTTTATCAATATTTTTATTATTTTGTATTATACCTAATTCATTATCATCAATTATTTCCTCATCATATAAATCGTTTATAAAATCATCATATTTATTGCTAGAGAAGAATTTATCTTGTAAGAATTTAATAAATTTTTGCCATAATTCTTTAAAATAATTTAAAGTTTCTTCTAGTTTTGATACTTTATATTCCAACTCATAAATGGTATCATTGGCATCATTTAAGTCATACTCTAATTCTTCAATTCTATCATCACGAGTTTTGATTTTCTTTTTTAAGTTTCTAACTTCATTTGAGTGTTCTCTTAAATCATCTTCGTATTTTTGTAAAACAACATTTATATCGTTGGCATCTCTTAAATTAGAAGTAGTGTCATTAGTTTGTTCTATATAACCTTTAATTTTTTCTACATTCTCATTTGAAATAGTAAAATTGTTTTTATTTTTGATAGTAGATTTTAAATTATTAATAATATCATTTATCTCATTAGATTTATTTTGTAATTCATCTGCTTTACTATTTAATTCTCTAAATTGTTTTTTGTACTTTTCTTGTTCTCTTTTAAACTTTTTATACTCATTCATATTCGCAACATTAATATCAACATTTCTACCTTCCTCTTTTTCTTTAAGAGTATAGTTTAAATGATAAATTCTATTGAAAGAGTTAATACAATATTCTCTCATTTTATCTTGAATATTAGTTAAACTGATTTTATTAAATACATCACTTTTACCAACTTGTTTTTTCATTCCATTTTTCATACCATCTTTAAATGGAACACCAACTATATGTAAATGAGGACTAGATTCATCATAGTGTTATAGGTAGTTAATTATTATGGGAAGTTGAAGAAAAAATCCTATATAAATA
>CANSDD010000110.1 GCA_947645535.1 uncultured Mycoplasmatota bacterium | reverse complement strand
AGGTTCAATAATTGTAGCTAAACTAATTAAAAAGTAAACATTTTCCATTTTTAACACTTCCCTTTTAGAAAAATATTGTAAATCATTTTATATATATTGTCGATATAATGTTGACAAGTGTTATTAAGACGCTTATAATTGTGATAGGTGATGATATGAATGTAAAAGATAAACTTTATAAAAATCAAGGAATTCATGTTATTACTGCTATTTTTACAGTAGAGCAGGGAATTACAAAAGTATTATTAGTAAAAAGAAAGAATGAACCTTTTAAAGGAGACTGGATTTTAACTGGAGGAGCATTACATAATGATGAAGATTTAATAGATGGTGCGAAAAGAGAAATCTATGAAAAAACAGGAATTAAAGATATTGAAGTAGAGCAGTTTGGTGTATTTGGTGCATTACATCGTTCACCAGTTATGAGAATGATAGCGATTGCTTATATTGGTGTGATTGATAGTAACAGAGTAAAAATATTAAGAGAAACACTTAGAACTTCTAATGCAGACTGGTTTGCAATTGATAAGGTCCCACCACTTGGATATGATCATAATGAGATATTAGCATCAGCACTTATGGAATTGCAAAATAAAATAATTTCATCAAATATTTTAAAGTCGTTATTTCCTGGAGATTTTTCATTACCAGAATTGCAGAAAGTATATGAAGCTATTTTAGATAAAAAATTAGATAGAAGAAATTTTAGAAAAAAAATGCTTAGTTTAAATTTAATTGATGATACTGGTGATACGGCTAAGTTTGAAGGAAAAAAACCTGCGAAACAATATCGTTTCAAAAACGAAATAGAATCTAAAAAAATATTTTAAGTAATAGGGAGAGTAGTATGGCAAGTTTAAGTTTTAGGTATGGTGCAATGAATTGTGGAAAGACGACAGCACTTCTTCAAGTTGCACATAATTATGAAGAAAATGGTTTACAAGTAATTGTAATCAAATCAGAGCAAGATACAAAAGGTGAAGACAAAATTGTATCAAGATTAGGAAAAGAAAGAAAAGTAGATTTTTTAATTAAGGAAAATGAAAATTTATTACTTTATGGCGAAGTATGGAAACAAGAGAGGATTGCTTGTGTACTTGTAGATGAAGCAGAATTTTTAACTGAGCAACAAGTAATTGATTTATATCGAATTACGAAATATTATGATATTCCTATTATTTGTTATGGTTTAAAAACGACTTTTAAAAATGAAGATTTTACTGGAAGTGGACCTTTGATGAGATGGGCTGATAATAGAGATGAAATCATTAATATATGTGGAATAAAAGGATGTGGTAAAAAAGCCAAATTTCAAGGGCGAAAAGAGAATGGAGTATTTGTACTAGAAGGAAAAGATGTAGTAATTGATGGAAGTTCTGATAAAATAGAATATGTTCCATTATGTGGAGAACATTACTTAAGTGAAGTTTATGATAAAGATAGAGAATTGGATTTGGGAAAGCAACCAAAACAATTAGTAATCAAACCACCAAAATATAGAGGAATGAAAGATGCATAGAAAAATGTATTTCTTTTAAAAAGTTACAAGTGTTTATAATACACGTAATTATAAAGGAGGAGAATATGATTTATTTATTACGACATGGATTAGATGATGAGAGATTTATAGGTGGGCACAGTAATGTTGGATTAACATTAGAAGGAATAAAACAAGTAAAAAAAACAATTGAATTTATGAAACATAATAAACTTGTATTTGATAGAATTTATAGTAGTGATATAAAAAGAGCAGTAGAGACTGCTGATTTAGTAGCTAAGGCTTACAATATGAATATTATTTTAGACTCTCGTTTACGAGAACTTGATAAAGGATTACTTACTGGTTTATTACAAAAAGAAGCACAAATAAAATATCCTAAATACATAGAAAATGTGAGTATTGATACTTGCTATCCGAAAGGAGAATCTATGATAGAGTTGTATAAAAGACAAGAAAAAGTTTTAAAATGGCTATTAACACTTGATAGAGCACTTATTGTGACTCATAGAGGCCCTATCAATATGTATTATTTTTACTTAAATCATGAGTTACTAACAAATGATAAAAAGCGTTTTGGAGTTACTCATGCTTCACTTCATGAATTAGATTCAAAGCAAAAAGTATTAAAGAAAATTTTTGAACCAAAAGGAGATAGATAAATAATGAGTAAAATTACGAAAATTGTGTTAACAGGAGGACCTTGTGCAGGAAAAACGACAGCACTTCAAAGAATTGAAAAAGAATTTACAGAAAAAGGTTATAAAGTATTTATTATAGGAGAAAGTGCTACATAGTTAATTAGTGGAGGTGCTAGACCTTTTGGTATTCTTTCAATTCCAACTTATCCATTTCAAAAAGAAATTGTTGGATATCAACTATATAAAGAAGCTATGTATGAAAGATTTGTGGTAACTTTACCAGAAGATACAAAATGTTTACTTATTTGTGATAGGGAAGTTTTAGATAATAAAGCATATATTGATGCTGAAGAATTTGAGCAAATCTTAAAAGACTTTTCTTTAAAGGAAATAGATTTGTTAACTAGATATCAAATGATTCTTCATTTAGTAACAGAGCTAAAGGAGCTGAAGAATGTTGCTTTCGAAAAATGAGTGATGAAAATGCTTCTATGTATTTTGAAATTCATAAAAAAGAAACTGGCGATTCAGAAGTAAGGATAAAAACGATGCGTCGCATGAAAGAAAAAGAATATTTGAGAAGAATCATGGATAGTGTTAAAACACCAATTTTAAAAGACCGTTATTTATTTGTTTATAACAATCAGTATTTTACGCTTGATGTGTTTAGAAATTTAGAACTATGTTTGTTAGAAGTAGAACCAACTGAAGAAAATAGTAAGATTAGTTTACCTAGTGAACTAGTTATATTAGATGATGTAACAGATAACGCAGATTATCGTAATTTTAGATTATTTGAACAGATTAACCAAAAAGGAAAAGAAAAACTTATTAGCAAACATAAAAAAAGTAGTAGAAGTAGAACATAGATT
>CANSDD010000109.1 GCA_947645535.1 uncultured Mycoplasmatota bacterium | reverse complement strand
AGTATCATATTTTGAATGATTTTTCTATTTGCTATTTAACTAGCACAACGCGTTAGTTAACGATAATATTAGTTCTTGGATTTCATCAATAAATGGAATGTTTCATATTGATGAAGAATTATTAACTAAAGTAGCTGAATTAAAAAGACCTTTTGTTAGTGCTGCAAAAAAGGAAGTGGCTTCAGAAGTTGCTAAAATTATTGAAAATGAGTCAACAGATGTAACATCAAAAATTAATGATTTCATGAATGGGTTAAAGAAAAAAGGTATTGACCTAGATGGTGATAATGAAAAGAAAGAAAAAAGAACAACAACTATATTTGAAAGTCAAACTTATTCAAGACCAATTGAAACACCAACTCATGATTCAGAAGTTTCATTTGGATTAAGTAGACAACGTGTTTTGAAAAGAGAGGTAGAAAGACCAAGAAGAAGTACTTCTGATTGTCCACCAGATAGTTGTGGAGGATCTGGTGGTTGTTGTTGCTAGCCACTTTTTATTTTTAAGGGGGAATAATAATGAATCAAAATTTAATGGAAAAGGCTGTTTATGATTTACTTAAGGCTATGGGTGAAGATCCAAATCGTGAAGGATTAAAAGATACTCCAAAGAGAGTTGCAAAAATGTACTCCGAAATACTATCATATCCTAACTTTAATTACACAACTTTTGAAGATAAATATGATGATTTAATTATGATTAAAAATATTGAATTTTGTTCAATGTGTGAACATCATTTAATGCCTTTTTATGGGATTGCACATATTGCATATATTCCTAATAAAAGGATTATTGGGTTAAGTAAAATAGCTAGAGTTGTTGAAAAATATTCAAAAAAATTACAAGTTCAAGAAAGAATGACAGAAGAAATTATGGAAGATTTAAAGAAGAATCTTGGTACTGATAATATTGCTGTTTATATAGAAGCAAAGCATATGTGTATGATTTCAAGAGGGGTAAAAAAAGAATTAACAAGTACAGTTACAACAAAATTTAGTGGTTCGTTTAAAACTGAACGAAAAAGTGAATTTTTATTTTTATTAGGAAAAGGTAATTAATATGAATTATCAAAGATATATGAAAATTGCTTTAGAAGAGGCAAAAAAAGGAATTATGTGTGGAGAACAACCATATGGAGCAGTATTATTAGCCGATGGTAAAATTGTATCAGTTGCACATAATGAAGTAATGTCTTCTAATAATAATTTAAATCATGCAGAAATAGTTGCGATAATGAATTATTTAAAAGATATGACATCTAAACCAAAAGATTTAACCTTAATTACTACTTGTGAGCCTTGTGTAAATTGTTTTGGAACAGCTATAAAATTAGGTGTAAACAGATTTGTATATGGTTCTAGCCTAGAAACCGCTATTAGTTATGGCTCTAATGATATACATATGGGACTAGAAGATTTTAAATCAATATATAATTTTGAAGTTATTGGTAATGTTTTAAAAGATGAATGTGATATGTTGCTCGAAGATTTTTATTTTAAAAACAATGTTGTAACATATTCAAAAGGTACTAATGAAGAAATTTATTGGATGAAAAGAGCTTTAGAAATTGGTAGAAAAGGTATGTTAGAAAAAGAAGAATTACCTATTGGAATTGTTCTTGTTGCAGGTAATGAAATTTTAAGCGAAACTTGTACAATGACATACACTCTTAATTCTCCGATAACTCATGGTGACTTTATGGCATTATATAATGCTGAAAGAGAAGTATATTCACCAACTTGTAAAAGACCTTTAGTTTTATATAGTTCGTTAGAACCACATTTATTAGGATTTGGCGCAGCAATAAAATGTAAGGTTGATAAAGTTGTTTTTGGATTAGAAGCAATCCCTGATGGAGGTGCTTGCTATTTGCCACATATGGTAGGAATTAAAGAAAGAATACCAAAAGTAGTTGGTGGAGTTTTAAGAGATGAACAATACGAGTTAATGAAAGAGTTTTTAGATACTCATGAGGAAAATCGTGTTGGATATAGTTATGCAAAAAAACTAGTGAAATTGTATGAGAATGAAAAGAGAGGTAGATAGTATGGATTTTGATTATTTCTATTCTAAACAAAAAAGTTATTTTGGAGATGCTCCATCAGATGGACTTGTAGCAATGTTAAAAGAACATGATGTTAATGTTGGGAAAGCTTTAGATATAGGTGCTGGAGAAGGCAGAAATTCTATTTATCTTGCTTCACTAGGATTTGATGTTACATCAATAGAGCCAACAAAAGATGGTGCAAATAAGATTATAGAAAAATCTAATAAATTAGATTTAAATATTAATGTTTTAAATTGCGATTATCTTTCAGAAAATTTAAATGAAAAGTATGATTTTATAATTGCAGGGACATCATTAGATCATATGGAAAAGCAGTATTTAGATAATGCAGTAGATAAATTAAAAGATAGTTTAAATGTTGGAGGATTAATTTATATTGTTGTATTTACTAAAAATGATCCTGGCTATTTAAAACAACTTGATAAAGCAAGCGAATGTTCTAACTTTATAAATCATTATTTTGAAGAAAATGAATTAAAAGAATATTTTAAAGATTTTGATATTTTATATTACAATGAATATATAAAACCTGATAACACTCATGGGAAACCTCATGTTCATGGAAAAGCAAAATTAATTGCAAGGAAAATATAATATGGAATACGAACTATTATTAGAAAAAATGGTGAAATTGCTTTCTAAAACAAATTATGTTGTTCTTGCTACTGCAAGTAAAGATGGTATTGTAACTGCTAGCAAAATGTGTGTAATAGCAGAGGGGACAACATTATATTTTCAAACTGATTCTAAATTTGAAAAAGCAAGAAACATAATAGAAAATCCTAATGTAGCTATTACTATTGAAAATATTTATTTTAAAGGGCAAGCAACAATTATTGGACACCCATCTGAAAATCAATACTTTGTAGAAAAAATGAAAGAAAGGCATTATCAAACTTATGAAAACTATACTGATTTACCTAATCAAATTTTAATAAAGGTGAGTCTTACTGAATGTAGAATATGGGGAATATGGCAAAATAATGATATAGGTGATAATGTTGTTAAAGAGGAATCTATTAAAGTATTAAACCTAAAAAATAAACAATTAACAAAAATAAAATGTGATAACTTAAAGGGTGGCTATTAATAAATTACTATGCATCGTGCAGAAATCTAAAAGAAACTATATAACTAATGGATTTCTGTTTAAAACCTAGTTTTTGACGACTAGGTAACCCACTACTAAAGTTGTACTGAACCCCAAAAATTGGACAGTTTATAAATAGTTTCTAATTAAAGGATTGTAACCTGTAATTCACAGGAGACAATCCTTTTAATTTTACTTTAATTCTATCAT
>CANSDD010000108.1 GCA_947645535.1 uncultured Mycoplasmatota bacterium | reverse complement strand
AAGAAAGTTGGTGCGTAACTATGATATGAATTGTTTAAGAATTTAAAGGGGGTAATAATTTATGCAAGAAAGAAGTGATAAAAGATTAAACTATTTAAAAACTTATGTAGTAGAAATTGCTATGTTAGAATTTATCAAAGATAATAACTTAATTGATAATAACGAATACAAAAAACTAAAAAATAAAATTGAAAACGAATATGCAAAATACAATAAATTAAACAATTCAGAATATAGTTTTGCATAATAAAAAATATTTGAAATATGCTACTCTTCAACAATTATGGAAAGGAATAAATGAATAATAAAGTTGAAGTAATAGCACCAACTTCTAAAACAATGTGCTTAAAAGGAAATGTAAAATATAAACTAATTCGTACTTGTGCTTATTGTAGAGTTAGTACAGATAATGAAGATCAGAAGACAAGTTATGACTCACAACGAATCCATTATAAAAATATGATAGAAGAAAATCCTGATTGGGAGTTTGTAGGAATATATGCTGATGAAGGTATAACTAGTACACAGACAAAGAAAAGAGAACAATTTAATCAGATGATGAGTGACGCTTTAAGTGGTAAGATTGATTTGATACTAGCCAAATCTATATCAAGATTTGCTCGTAATACGGTTGATACTTTAAATTGTGTAAGATTATTAAGGGAGCATAATGTAGATGTTTATTTTGAAAAGGAAAATATCCATACTCTAGGTTTATCCAATGAATTGTTTCTAACTTTATATAGCGCTTTTGCTCAAGCAGAAAGTGAGTCTATATCAGAAAATGTAAAAGCTGGAGTAAGAATGAAAATGAAACGTGGAGAATTGGTTGGTAAGTATGCTCCATTTGGATATTTATATGATAAAGAAAAAGATGTAATTTATCCAGATGAAAGTAAGAAAGATATTGTTACTTATATTTTTGAAGAATACTCAAAAGGTGTAGGTTTTAGAACAATTGCTCTTAACTTGAATAATCTAGGAATACCTAGTCCATCTAATTTAAAATGGTGTCATGCATCAGTACGAAGAATAATCATCAATGAAAAATATGTAGGCGATTTAAAGACTGGTAAATACTATACTGAAAATGTTTTAACTCATAAGAAAAAAGTTAATTATGGTGAGAAAGAACAATACTTTACTTCTAATCATCACGAACCGATTATCTCT
This sequence comes from uncultured Mycoplasmatota bacterium, assembly GCA_947645535.1. GTDB lineage: Bacteria > Bacillota_I > Bacilli_A > RF39 > UBA660 > MGBC102946. Next base: position 2,334 of record CANSDD010000108.1, on the reverse strand, counting down.
CGTGAACTATGGGATAAGTGTCAAGAAATATTAAACATCAGAAGTAAGATTATCAAGCCAGATGGAAATAGAGATAAGTTTAGTCGTAAATATGCTTTTAGTAGTAAAATCTTTTGTGGGATATGTGGAGAAAGGTTTATCAGACGTTCTTATAAAATTAGAAGTAAAGGTAAAGAAGTTGCTTATTGGATATGTAGAAGTCATAGAAATAAAATTGAATGCTCAAATTTGATACACTACAAACAAGAAGAATTAGAAGATATATTTGTAATTGCCTATAACAAATTATTTCAAGATAGTGAGAAATACATCAATTCATTTATGAAAAAAGTAAATGAAGTTATCAACGAAAAACATGACAATCTTAATCAAAAGAAGATACAAGATGAAATCATTAAACTAGAAAATAAGTTATCTAATTTGATTAATTTACAACTTGATGGCTCTATTTCAAAAGAGATACTGAATCAGAAAAATCAAGAAATTACTAACAAAATTAATGAGTATGAACAACAACTAAAAGATACTGAAAATATAGAATTTACTAGAAAACAAAAACTAGAACAAATTGATAAAATTTCTAATATCTTAAAACAATACAAAAGTCTTACAAAATTTAATGAAGAAGTTTTTAATTGTTTAGTGAATAAAATCATCATTGGCGAAAAAACAGAAAATGGAGATGAAGATTTTTATAAGATTAAATTTATTCTTAAAACTGGTGAACTAATTAACGAAAATCTATCGAATGGAAAACTAGATATAGGAACAATTTTTGGTAAGTATGGCCTTACAATCACAAAGCAAGAACTTGAAGAAAAAGAAGATAACGTGTCTGCCTATGTATTCCAACGGCACTCTTATGTATATTCCAGCAATTTTCTTTTCTTCACTCATAAATAAACTTCCTTTCTTATTCTTCATCAAAAAAGAGGCGACAAAGACATTAAGTTCTATGCCTTTGACACCTCTAAAGTTATATCTGTTAAATTATATTTGTTTTACATTAACCCCACAAAAACATAAAACTTCCTTTTATTGCTTTCTTATTATAGATACTTTAAAGATAAAGTCAAGGCATAATTACCATTTTTTGCCTATTTTAAGGCGATTTTAAGAGAAGTTAGTACAAATACTTATATTTAGTTTATTTGTTTGATAAAGGTTTCTAAATCTGATAATTTAATTGTTTTAGATAAATTTTCAACAAATATTTCATTAGAATAATTAAATGCTAGAAATGTAATACCCTTAATGATTATTCTATGAGGTTCAATGTAGTTTAAATTTGTTTTATTTATTTTTCTAATATTACCATTAATAATAGTAGAAGTAGTATTACAAAAACTACATATAAATTCTATTTTTTTCTTCAATTCATTATCAATTTCTAATCTTTCTTTTGTAATATTTACCATTTTAACCTGTCCTTTCTTTCTTAAACACTAAAAAAGTACCAACTTCTTTTTGAAATTGATACTTATATATTTAAGTCTAAACTATTAAAAGTTCGGACAGATTGCTTACTGGTGCGAGTAACAGGAGTTGAACCTGCACGTCTAAGACACTAGATCCTAAGTCTAGCGCGTCTGCCAATTCCGCCATACTCGCATAAATAAAAATGGTGGACCCTATAGGACTCGAACCTATGACCGCACGGTTATGAGCCGCGTGCTCTAACCAACTGAGCTAAGGGTCCATTGCTATTTAATAATAGCATATATTTTAAGAGTATGCAATAGAAAAATAAAAAAAATAGATATTTTATCTATTTTCCTAAAGTATTTAATAAATTAATTTTAAACATATCTTTCTCTGGATTAGTTTTAGAAATCATAACTCCTTTATAGGTAGAAAGTTCCGCTCTATGTCCTTCATCTAAAATCCCTTCTGGAGTAATATTAGTTAAAAGTATAATGTTTTTTTCTGTATAAACAGTATAATGTAAGATAATTGGTCCATGAACTTTTTTAAACAATTCATCAGTTGGTAATTGTAATTCATAACTCACAGTTTTATCCTTACTATTTTTAGATACAATTTTACCTAAAAATTTTCCTTTACGTAATTCAGGATAATAAGTAAATGTTAATTTTTTATAAGCAAGCATATTATATTTTCTTACAGATCTTTCTTTCTTTCTAAAATCATTTTCATCCAAATATTCAAATATATATGTATTTTTCATATATTCAACCCCCTAATGTACAACCCCTTTTGTACCTTCAATGTGCTCATATTATAACATATTATATTCAGTTTGTCAAATTTCTCTTTATTTTGATAGTGTAAAATTATTTGGGGGAAGACACAAAAAAAGAAAGACCTGATGTT
>CANSDD010000107.1 GCA_947645535.1 uncultured Mycoplasmatota bacterium | reverse complement strand
CTCGCACCAGATTGATAGGAAACTCGAACTTTTAATTCGAGAGTAATAAATATTAACTAGAAGTACCGTCTAGTTTTTTTGTTATTTGAGAATGGAAGTGATGAGTTATGAAGGAAGTTAAGGAATTAGAGTTTGATAAGGAAGTTTTAAAAAGAATTGTAATGATATGTAGATTTGCTTGTGTTAAGCCTATTATTAAACAAGGAAGTATTATTAATATCAAAGGAACTAACATTGCTTATGTAAGTCCACATATTATAACAGCGGGAAAGAATAATTATTTAATATTTAATGGAAGTGATACTTTATTTGTAAATGATTATTCTAAAAGTATTAAATTAAAGGATTTAGAAGTTCATATTAAAACAAATTAATTGTTTTAAAACTAGGCGTGCAAAAAGGAAGTACAATACTTGAGGTTAAAAGTATGGTCTTTTTGTACTTTTAATCTCTCTAAAAAAATAAGAAAAAAGGAGAGATGAAAGATGAACGAAGAAAAGAAAATTGCGGGGATTTACATTAGAGTGAGTACACTCGACCAAGCTCGTGAAGGATTTAGTTTAGGACAACAAGAAGAACAATTAAAAGCATTCTGCGAGCGAAAAGGTTATGAGATTTACAAAGTATATGCTGATGAAGGAATAAGTGCTAAAAACGATAAAAGACCAGCATATAGAGAAATGTTAAAAGATGTGAAAAACTGTACAATTAATGTTATTGTGGCATTTAAAATGGATAGACTTACAAGAAGTGTCTTTGATGTAGAAAAATTAATGACAGTAGTTGATAATGCAGGATGTGATATAGATTGTTTAAATGATTCATCCAATACAACTACTTCTACTGGAAGATTAACTTTAAGAATTATGACAAGTGTATCTCAAAATGAAATAGAAAAATGTTCAGAAAGAACGAAATTTGGTATGGCGGAGCAATCCAAGCAGGACACGTTCCTAGTACATAATGACACCTCACTATTTTTATCACTATTGCCCTTATCATTATTAGAGTTTTTTGATATTTCAAATTTATACTCTTTGCCTGTTTTTAGAACAAATCTTGCTACTCTAGGTAGTTTGTTACCATTCTCATCATAATCACCTACAATGATACATTCTATCATATTCTCAAATGCCTCACGATTGAATTTTTTTAAAGTATATGGGTAGTTATCAAAATACTCATCTATTTCTTTTATTTGTTTAGATAATCCTTTATTTTCATCAAGAATTTTCTCATATTCAGTGATTTTACTTTTAGTGATATTTAATTGATTTAATAATTCACGTTCTTTTTGGATAAACATTTCTTTTCTATCAATGTCATCATCAAGTTCCATATCAATGATTTTTGATAGTCTTTTTTCAATTGTTTCTTTTTCAGTAAATAAACTATTTAATTTGTCTTGATAATCATTATCACTTAAAACCTCTTTAATTGCTTTAATTAAGGCTTGTTTCGTTTTATGCTTATTTTTGATGATGTCATTGTAAATCATAACAAAAGTTTCTTCTAATTTAGTTTCGCTAATACCTACTGAATCAGGGCAAGCATCAGAATGTTCTCTCTTTTTAAAACAAGTCCAATAATAATTATATGTTGGGTGTTTTTTAGAATAAGAACTTTGCCTTCTACAAAAATTAGTTCCGCAAAAAGCACACTTGATTTTACCACTAAAAGCATATTTTCTTGTTTCTCTGCTCTTATAATCATTCTTATTAAAAGTTATACCCTTATATCTCTTTTTAGAAATTTCTTGTACTTTATCCCAAACTTCTCGTGAAATGATAGGTGTATGATGATCTTTAACATAATATTTTTCTCTTTCACCTTTATTTCTTACAGTTTTATGAGTAATAGGACTTACTGTATAGGATTTATTTTGTAATAAATCCCCAACATATTTTTCTTGATGTATCATATTACTAATAGAAGAAGTAGACCACCTAGCACCTGTATAACTAGGAATTTTCATTTCTTCAAGTTTATTAGCAATTCTTCTACAACCTAGTCCCTCGATATACCAATTAAAAATCATTCTTACAACTTCTGCTTGTTCTTCGTTTATTTCTAATTGTTTTGTTTCTTTATTCCAATCATAACCATAACAATCAGGACTCCCAACATATTCTCCTCGTTTCATCATAGCTTTTAAACCTAGTTTTACGTTTTGAGAAGTGGATTCACTTTCAGCTTGAGCAAAAGCACTATAAAGAGTTAAAAACATTTCACTATCTAAATCTATTGTATGAATATTTTCTTTTTCAAAATAGACATCAACTTTCTTATCTCGTAATTCCCTACAATATTTTAGAGTATCTAAAGTATTTCTAGCAAATCTTGAAATAGACTTGGCTAAAATAATGTCTATTTTGCCATTTAAAGCATCATCTATCATTCGTTGGAACTCAGTCCTATTTTTAACTTGAGTACCACTAATACCCTCATCAGCATATATTCCCACAAACTCCCAATCAGGATTAGATTTAATCTTTTCAGTATAATATTTTATTTGTGAATTATAACTTGTAATTTGTTCTTCATCATCTGTGCTTACTCGACCATAAGCACAAACTCTTTTCTTTTTATTTGCAATAGTAATATTATTATTTTTTTCTTTGAGATTAGCAGCTATAATCTCAACTTGTGCCATTTATACCTCACTTTCTTTATTTTTCTATTTCATTTTGAACTACTGCTTCGTTCTACAAACATTATATCTTATTTTAAAATTTATTTACATGATATTTTAGTAAAAACATTTAATTTTTTCTTTTAGTATATAAAACTGTTTTTCAGTTATTAAGTTTAAATTTAATAAATCAAATAGGATTGATAGGTTAATAGATTTATCAATCATATTGTCAATTTCGATTTGGTTTAGATTTTTTGTATCTTTTTCTTCAATTACTTTATACAATAAGCATGCTCCTTTCTTTTTTAAGTTTTTAATTCTAATTTTTTCATAACTAATCTCAAATTCCTTTCTATTATTTTTGCAAATAGTTTATTTAAAATCTTTTAATAAATTTTCCATTTCAGCAAGTTCTTCTTTGGTAGGTGGAATAGACTCACATCTTTTGCCATTCCATACCATTACACCATCAGGATCATATCTAATATGTGGGGAACTTCTTCCCTTAATAATCTCATTTGGACTACTAGATATATCAGTTACTGTAATGAAACTTTGTATCTTTTTATTTTGGTCTATATATGAATTTAGGTAACCTTTTACAAATACTTTATTACCTTTAATGAAATAATCTTGATAGGTATTAAATAGTTCTCTTGAAATATTTAAACTAACATAGACTTTTTTATCTTCATTTAAGGTATATTTATTTGTCGTTAATCCAAATTTAACATATTTACCATTTGTATCAGTAATAACATTGATTATTCCTGATATTAAAACTTCATTATAATTTATATCATCCATTTATCAATTCCTTTCATTTAGATTTTTTAGTTATTTAAATTACTTAAAATAAATTTAAATATAATTAAAATATTATCTATTATACTTATTTATTATTC
>CANSDD010000106.1 GCA_947645535.1 uncultured Mycoplasmatota bacterium | reverse complement strand
TAATGCTGTATACGAGGAGTACCACTATCACGTATGAAATGGAATACAGCTATTTATTATAATAAATCAAATATAAAAGTTTAAGGAGGAATGAAAATGAAAAAAAATACTATAATATATGAAAAAGAAAGAATCCAAGAAGAATTTGAATATGAGTATTTATTTCGAGATGCAGAAGTACTAGAAATACCAGCTGATTTAATACTTTATAGAATTTTAAAAATAAATGGTTTTAAGAGTGTAGTTACAGAGGAAGATGTTCAAAAATATACAAAAAGTTTAGTAGTTTCTTATCATAGAAATAAAGGAAATCTTCCAGAAAGTTTAGCACTCAATTATCCACATTTTGAAAATTATAATACAGATTTATTTGAAGAAGTACCATTAAAAAATAGAAAAATGGGAATTACTTTAAAAAAAGTAAGAGGAAAAGTAGAAAAAGAATTACAAGAATATCGTTTGGCTAGATTAGACATTCTTTTTAGAGAATATGGAAGTTATTTTAATAAAATTGTATTATTTGCTGAAGAGCAATATAAATTAAAAACAAAGGCAATGGAGACTGTCAAAAAACAAGGAAAAAAAGGAAATATTAGACCATTACAGTTTATTAAAAAGAAATATTTTAAATAGATGAATAAAATCATTTATTTTTTTTTACAATTTTTGCTATAATGGAATAGAAGTAGAAATGAAGTGATGATATGCCAATTATAAAAGTAATGGATGAAATATTAGCCAATAAAATAGCTGCAGGAGAAGTAGTAGAACGTTGTGCATCAGTTGTGAAAGAATTAGTTGAAAATAGTATTGATGCAGAAAGTACAGAAATTAAAATAGAGTTGATTGAATCAGGCACTAGAGAGATTAAGGTAACTGATAATGGAAAGGGAATGGAAAAGGAAGATGCAGTACTCGCATTTTCTCGTCATGCAACGAGTAAAATTGTAGATGAAGATGATTTGTATCATATAGATACATTAGGATTTAGAGGAGAAGCGCTTGCCTCTATAGCCAGTGTAAGTGATGTAACACTTAAAACATCAATAGGAGATATCGGAACATTCGTTCATATCAAAGGCGGTAAAGTATTAGAAGTAACTCCAGATGAAGCAAGACGTGGAACAATTATGTGTGTAAAAGATTTATTTTATAATACACCAGCTAGATTAAAGCATATGAAAAGTTTGTATACAGAACTTGCTAGTATTACAGAATATATCAACAAATTAGCCCTTTCTCATCCAAATATTAAATTTGTCTTGACAAATAATGGTACAACTCTTTTAAATACTGATGGAAGTGGAATGTTATTAAAAACAATAAAAAGTATTTATGGAATTACAGTTGCTAGAAAAATGATGGAAATAAAAGGAGAAAATGATGATTATTTTGTAGAAGGCTTTGTTTCTATACCTGAAGTACATAGAGCTAACCGAAATCACATGGTAACACTTGTTAATGGAAGGGTAGTCAGAAATGCTGAACTTAATAGAGTGATAAATGATAGTTATCATTCTTTTAAACCAGATAATCGTTATCCAATTACAGTGCTTAATATTACAGTAGATCCTAGTTTAATTGATGTCAATATTCATCCAACAAAAATGGATATAAAATTCAGCAAATTAGAAGACTTATCAACACTAATAGAAAAACTAATAAAGAATGTATTACATAAAAAAGTATTGATACCAGAAGCAATGCCAAAAGAAGTAAAAAAAGAAGAAAAAACAAATGCATTTGTGGAGTCGATACGCAAACCAATTTATAGAGAACAGAAATTAGAATTTTTCGTTAGTGAACCAGAAGAGAGTGAATCAAAAGAAATTCATTTTTTAGATGATGAACCTGTATTAAATATAAATACAGATTTAGTAGAAACAAATGAAGAAATCGTATTAGAACATTTAGAAGAAAAGGAGAATGAAAATCGTTTACCAGATTTATATCCTGTTGGACTTGTTCATGGAACTTATATTATTTGTCAAAATGATTTAGGAATGTATTTAATTGATCAACATGCAGCAAAAGAAAGAGTTAATTATGAAATGTATAAGAAAAAACTAGGAAATCCTCCTAAAGGAAGAACTTCATTAATATTTCCATTTACAATGGAATTATCTAATAATGAATATATTATATTAAAAGAAAATTTTGATGTAATGGAAAATTTAGGATTTGAAATAGAAGAATTTGGAGTAAGTTCAGTAATTATTAAAGCGCATCCTACTTGGCTTCCAAAAGGGTATGAAGAGGCTGCGACTAGAAAAGTAATAGATGTCATTTTAGAAAAAGAAAAAAATTTTACAATAGAAAAATTTAATGAGAAAGTAGCAACTATGTTAAGTTGTAAAATGGCAATAAAAGCGAATATGAATATTAGTGAAGAAGAAATGAAAGCATTGATAGAGGATTTAAGAAAATGTGATAATCCATTTAATTGTCCACATGGAAGACCTACTATTATATTTTATTCCAATTATGATTTGGAAAAATTATTTAAACGAAGTGGATTTGATCAGAAACAATAGTTAGTCTAGAATAAGTATGGATAATTTCTCCTAAAAAATAAGTTTTATAATTGATTTAATTGTAGAATATAAACATTGAGTTGTCAAAGGTGAGTGTAACGAATTTATTTAGATCATTAACAACGAATAATTATTAAAATGGATGCTGGTTAAGGACATACTTGTGCTTAACCTTATTTAGTATTAAATTGGATTGGTTATAATAAATTAGACAAAAAAGAAAAGGACAGTTTATAATAATGAAAACGAAAGAAGGAAAAGAAAATGAATAATAATAGAAGAGAAAGACGTGAATATACAGAAGAATTTAAAAAGTAAATAGTAAATTTATTTAACAACAAAAAGAAGAGATGTGAACTTATTAGAGAATATGTTTTAACTCCATCTACCTTGAATAATTGGATTAAACAATATAATACCACTGGTTCCTTTAAAGTAAAAGACAATCGTTCTGAAGAAGAAAATCGACTAATTGAGCTAGAAAAAGAAAACAAGCAACTGCGAATGGAGAATGATATTTTAAAGCAAGCGGCACTGATAATGGAACGAAAATAAAAATTATAAAAGTGAATCAAGATAAGTATAGTATCGCAATGTGTATAGCTCTAAAAGTGTCTAGAACTCTTGTCTATTATGAAAGAAAGAATAAAAGAGAAGATAAGAGCGATTATGAAACTACATGGATTGGTAGATAATTACACAGTAAAACAATTTAAAATAGAAAAATTAAAAGGTAAAATAAATAATTTAGAATAAATAGAAATATTTCATACAGATAGAGGAGGCAATTAGGACCTAGAATTTGCTTTTAATCGCCAATTTGAGAATTTCGAGGAATTAGAACATGAATTACACGTTTTCAATTTTTGAAAATTTCCATAACCTCCAATATTAGAAAGGGAATTTTTAAAAATGAGAATGAGAAATATCAAAATCAATATCTATCAAAATAAAAAAAATATGCTAGAAGAAAAATCCTCTAAAACAAAATTATCTCAATCTAATTTTATTAGGAAACTAATTGATGATTTTAAAATAAATTCTTTATCTAATAGTGATATAAAATTATATTAGACTTGTCCCGAAACTAGAAAAAGTGATATAATATGATTGCTAGATATA
>CANSDD010000105.1 GCA_947645535.1 uncultured Mycoplasmatota bacterium | reverse complement strand
TAACATCAGGTCTTTCTTTTTTTGTGTCTTCCCCCAAATAATTTTACACTATCAAGCAAAAAATATAATTGCTTTTTTTCTTTTTTTGTATTATAATATACCACTATAAAAAGGGGTATTTAAATGAATATTTTAGAAAAATTAGCAAAAGAATTACAAGAAAGAAAAAATTTTACTTTAGAGCAAAAGAAAAGATATCTTTATTTACGAGTTTGTCAATTATTTTCATATGATACTAGATGGCATTTTTGTAAATATGATTTAATTGGAAAAAAAGCAGCTGTTTTAAAAAATGAAATATTAAATAATAAAATTGATTTAGAAAATGTCTCTAAATTTAATATTATTTGTAAAAATTACTCAGAAGATATTTTTTCTGTTATATTAAATGAACTTTTAAATTGTGAGGCAAGAATAGAATGTGGAGATGGGGAGGGACATTATTGGGTAGAGTTTGAGGAAAATAATCAAACTATTAAAGCCGATGCAACTTTAGGTGATTTAACAAGAGCAAAATTTGGCTTTGCAACCTATGGATATAAGCCTATAAAAAAAGATAAATTTTATAAAGAGAGATTAAAAAATATTGATAAAGAAATAGATTATATAAAAAGTAATTATGAAAATGCATTTTGGATAGGTTTGATGGGATATAGCTATCATCAAACTCTTCAAAATACAGGTCTAATAAATCCTTTTAGTTTTTTACCAGAAGAAGAACAAGATATAATTTCAAAAAATATTATAATGCAAGAAAGAGAAATGCAAAAAAGCTCTTTAAAACAACTATTAAAATCTTTTCCCAATGAATTACAAGAAATACTTCACCGACAAGATGAAAGTGAAGAAAATATAATTATTAAACTAGAAAAAATAAAACGTGCACTTTCAAATTATAATTATTTAGCTTTATTAGATAAAAATAAATATTCATTAAAAGAATTTGAAGATATAAAAATAATAGTTAGAGATTTTTTTTATTAAATTATCATTAACTATTCCAGAAATCTCCTTATTTCAAGATAATGAGAAAGATGAGTGGGATTTTTTAAATATATACCCAATTCATTTAAAAAATTATAGTTTATATTATGCTATAGAAAAGAAAGAGAATAGTTACGAATTTAACGAAATTTCAGAAAGAATTGCAAAAACATATGTAAAAGATTTAAAAGGAATTAATAAAGAATTAATTAATCGAAAATAACAGCTAAAAAATATTTATTTAAAAAAGAGAGGAAATTAAATATGCAAAAAAAATATTTAAAAAAATTAACAATTTTTAGTACAGTTGCTACTATGTCTATATTTTCATTCTCAGGGTGTTCAAATAAAACTAGAAATGATGAATTGAATAATACAACTGAAATAAATTTAGATAATCAAGAAGAGAATATAGAAGAAAAAATAAAATCAGTTCTAGAACAAATTGAGGAAAATACTCAAAAAGAAACAACTAAGACTTTTGAACCATATGAACACATATTTTTTGTAAGAGTTAATCTATTAACAGAAAAATCATCAGCAAGAAAAATTACAGGTGGAAATATAATTGTTCCAGAAGGCTATACAGTTTTAGAAATAGAAAACTTTTCAGAAAGAGACGGTTATGGTTCTCAAACAGAAGGTTATGATATTTGGTTTACTAATAAAGTTCCCGTTCTAGTTGAATCGATATTTAATGAATCTTTAGAAAAATATGATTTTAGCAATTTTGGAACACCAATCATTGATACGAAAGAGAAAGAAAAAATAAGATAGTAAATAATATTATATTTTATATAAAGAAAAATATTAGAAAAAACTAGTATTTTTTTTATTTTTATGTTATACTTAGTGGCGACATATAAAGAGGTGTATAAAATGGAAAAAAGAAATGTAGCAATAATAGCCCATGTTGATCATGGGAAAACAACACTAGTTGATGGTATTTTAAAGCATTCTGGGATGTTTAGAGACAATGAAGATGTGTCAAACGTATCAATGGATTCTAATGCTTTAGAAAGAGAACGTGGAATAACTATTTTAGCAAAAACAACAGCTATTGACTATAATGGAGTAAGAATAAATATCTTAGATACTCCAGGCCATGCTGATTTTGGTGGAGAAGTAGAACGTATCATGAATATGGTAGATGGTGTGTTACTTGTTGTTGATGCTTATGAGGGAGCAATGCCTCAAACAAGATTTGTTCTAAAAAAAGCATTTGAAGCAGGAGTAAAACCAATTGTAGTTATTAATAAAGTTGATAAACCAAGTGCTAGATGTAAGCAAGTAGTAGACGAAGTTTTAGATTTATTTATTGAATTAGGAGCAGACGATGATCAATTAGATTTTGATGTTATTTATGCATCTGCAATCAATAATACTTGTTCTTTAAGCGATGATCCATCAACTCAAACTCCTGGATTTAAAGAAATACTAGATAAAATTATTGAAGTAATTCCAGCTCCAGCTGGAGATACAGAAAGTCCATTACAATTTCAACCAGCATTATTAGATTATAATGACTTTGTCGGTAGAATCGGAATTGGTCGTGTTCATAATGGGAAAATTAAAACTGGTGAGATGGTAACTTGTTGTCGTCTAGATGGTACAACAAAACAATTTAGAATTCAAAAATTATTTGGTTTTTATGGATATAATAGAATAGAGATAGAAAGTGCAGAAGCAGGAGATATTATTGCAATAGCTGGTCTTGCTGATATATCAGTAGGTGAAACAATATGTAATAATGACAATATTAATACTCTACCACAATTGCATATAGATGAGCCAACGCTTCAAATGACATTTGGAACTAATTCATCACCATTTGTTGGAAAAGACGGAAAAATAGTAACTGCTAGAAAAATAGAAGAAAGATTAAACCGTGAAACTCAAAAAGATGTTTCTTTAAAAGTAGAACCAGCAACTAATGAATCTTTCTTGGTTAGTGGACGTGGTGAATTACATTTAGGAATATTAATCGAAAATATGCGTCGTGAAGGTTTTGAATTAGAAGTTTCAAAACCCAATGTAATTATTAAAGAAATTGATGGACAAAAATTTGAACCATATGAAGAACTACAAATCGAAGTACCAGAAGACTCTGTTGGATCAGTTATAGAGCAACTAGGTATTCGTGGTGGTAAGATGGAAAATATGGCTAATTTCGAAAATCAAGTTAGATTATTATATACAATTCCATCTCGTGGATTAATCGGATTCTCAACAGATTTTATGACTTTAACAAAAGGTTATGGAATTATGAATCATACCTTTAAAGAATATTTACCATATGAAAATGTAGTAATTGGAGAAAGAAAACTTGGTGTTTTAGTTTCAATGGAAAATGGTAACTCTACTGCATATTCAATAGGTAACTTAGAAGATCGTGGAATAATGTTTATTGAACCAGGAACAGAAGTTTATGAAGGAATGGTAGTAGGTGAATGTAATAGAGATAACGATTTAGCAGTAAATGTTGTTAAAGGAAAACAATTAACAAATACTCGTGCTTCTGGTTCTGATCATACCGTTGTTTTAAAAAGACCTAGACCAATTTCACTTGAATATGCCTTAGATTATATTAATTCTGATGAATTAGTTGAAGTTACACCTAATAATATTCGTATCAGAAAAAGAATTCTTAATACAGAAGAACGTAAAAAATTTGATTCAAGAAATAAAAATAACTAAAATGAACTGAACCCCAAAAATTGGACAGTTTATTATTAGTTTCTAATTAGAGGACTG
>CANSDD010000104.1 GCA_947645535.1 uncultured Mycoplasmatota bacterium | reverse complement strand
TTTTTGATTAGGACAAACAGATACCTCGTGGTCTTGCCGCGAGGTAGTTCATTATATCGTTAAGGACCTTAGAAAACAGTTCACTATTTCAACATAAAGTTCTAATTTTATTTGAACTATTATATATATTATTGCTTTTATGTTATGTAATTCTTCTATTTGTGAATAGAAAAACACATAAAATAGCTAAAAAAATATTTCCTTTTTTGATATTTATTTTTTGCATTAAACCAGCTATTTATTTAACAAAGTGCTTAATCCCTAGAGACCTAGTCGTTATTATTGTAACATATGGATTTGATTTTGCCATGATTTTAGTATCTCATCTTATTGTACCTAAATGGAATATGAATACATCGTCAAAAAGTATTATGAATAAGGAAGAAAAAGATAAACAAATCTTAAAAAATAAACATTTAAAAGAGAACTATAAAGTTAGAGAAAGAAATAAAGAAAATCGTTGTTCTAAAAAAATAATATTTGCTTTAATATTGATAACCATTATTAGTTATTTTGTAATTATGAATAGAGTGTGGAAAATCCTTCCATACAAGCAAAGTAATAAAAAAGATAGTTCTGTTTCACAAATTTATATTTTAGGAGATAAAAAAATATATGCAAATGAATCTACAAACAGTAATGTTTTGGCATCTGTAAGAATTGGAGACTACTATACAATTTTAAATTTTGAAGAAGTGAAACAAAATGATAATTTATCATTTTATGGTTTTCTTAAAATCAAAACAAATAAAGGAATTGTAGGATATTTATATTTGGGAGAGAAAAATGATTATTATGCTGAAAGTGTAGGATATGATTACAAAATTGTCTGCGGTGAGAATGATATAGTTTGCCAAAATAAACTAACTTATTCTAATGTACGTGATACAAGTGTAGACCAATTAGAAGTTGTGACAGAAACATTACATGTTAGAGAAGAACACAATCGCAATTCTAGCTCATTAGCGCTTTTAAAGCAGGGAAATATTTATACGATTTTAGATATTTATGTTGAGGAAATAAAAGAGAGTAAATATAACGAAAACTGGTTTGAAACAAATACTGCTATGTACTATGATGTTGTTGTTGAAAGAAGAAACTGGTATAAAATTAAAACTTCTAATGAGATAGAAGGCTGGATTTGTGGAAATGTGAACGAAAACACTTATATAAATATATTAAGTGCAGAATAGGAGGTAAATTATGTCTATATTTGAAGTTATACAAAAAAAGAAAGATGATAAAAATATTGTTTGGAGATATCCAAAAAGAAATTTTAATACAGGGTCAAAATTAATTGTAAATGAATCAGAAGAAGCTTTATTTTTTAGAGATGGAGAATCTTTAGACTTATTTGGACCAGGAAAATATACATTATCAACCAATAATATTCCATTATTAAAAAGACTTATCAATATTCCAACAGGAGGAAAAAGTCCCTTTACTTGTGAAGTATATTTTATTGATAAAACAGTACAACAAATGAAATGGGGAACTCCATCTAAATTAGAATTTTTAGAGCCTTTATATCATTTTCCAATTAGTATTGGAGCTTGTGGTGAAATTAGATTTCAAATAGAAGATTCTAGAAAGTTAATTGTAAAATTAGTAGGAATTAGTAAAAATTTTGATTCAACAAATGTAGATGATTTTTTTGCTTCTCAAATATTAGTGAAAGTAAAATCTTATTTAACAAATATTATTAAAGATGAAGCAATATCAATATTTGAAATTGATAGTAAATTAGATAAGATTAGTGATGAATTAAAAGAATTATTGGAAAAAGAATTTTTAGATTATGGAATCAAAATAGAAAAATTTTTCTTAACTAATATCGCCAAACCAGAAGATAATAAACAATATTTACAGTTTAAAGAACTTTATTTCAAACAAGGAGTAGCTTTAGCTCATGCAGAAATAGATAAACAATTAAGTATCGTAGAAGCCGAAGAAGAAGCGATTAGAACTCAAAAAGAAGCAGAAGCGATGGCTTATAAACGAAAAACTGAAGGATATACTTACGGAGAAGAAAAAGGATTTGAAATTGGAAAAGAAATTGCGAAAAATGAAGCAGTAGGGCAATTTACAAATATCGGAGTAGGACTTGGGGTAATGAGCAGCACTAGTTCAGCAATAGGAGAAAAAATGTCAAAGCAAGTAGCAGGAGCCTTTATGAAAACTGGAAATATTTGCTCAAATTGTGGAACTGAAAATCAAAGTGGAATGAATTTTTGTAAGAAATGTGGGAATACGTTATTGTCTCAAACTATATTTTGTAATTATTGTGGAGCAAAAATAGAAAGTGATGCTTTATTTTGTTCAAAATGTGGAAAGAAGGTTCAATCATGAAGAAAAATGGAATTGTAATATTACTTGGAATGATTATTTCCATAATTGTAATTGTGTTTTCCATCCTACATTATAAAGCAAATTTTGATATTACTATTTATACTAAAAAAGACAGTTATGCCAAAGAATATGCAGAAAAACATTCTTTAAAAGTAGAACTATTATCAAATATAGAAGAATATTTTAATGAAAAATATGAAACTTTTGCTTATAATGTAGAAAATGATGAAATTGTTATTACAAAATATGAAGGGAAAAGTGAACGATTAATTATTCCTAAAGAAATAGGCGGAAAAAAGGTAGTAAAAGTATTAGAAAATTTTTTACCAAACAGTGTGAAAACAATAGTGATTTCTTCTAATATTTTAGAATTAGAACTTAGTCAAAATGTCAATATAGAGTGTTATCGTGGTAGTTACTGCGAGAAGTTAAAAGAAGAAAAAGATGGACAAGTAACAATTTTAGATGATTCTGTTTATACTAATTTTTATAATCAAAATACAGTATTTGATTATGAAGAAGAGAATGGTGAAATAGAGTTAATTCGTTATACAGGTTCTCAAGATAAAATTATTATTCCAGAGCAAATTAATGGATATCCTGTTACAACAATATCATTTCAAGTAGATGATAATGCTAGTATTTATATTCCAAACACGATTTCTAAAATAAGTTCTAATTTTTTGAGTATGAATATTCATAAGGTTCATATTTCTGTAATGATAGTGATTTTGATATCTCTTTTACTTGTTATTTTATGCAATATCAAAAATGATAATCAGACATTGGAAAAGACAACTAGATATGTAATCATAAATATCATATCCATTGTTTACTTATGTATTATGGGAATCTTTTCTTTATTGATAACAGATTATGAAAAAGGAATCAATTTACTTTTTATCGAACTTTTGATATCTTCTATGATTTATGTATTTATTATCATGTTATTAAAAATCTCAAATAAAAAAATAGAAAAATTAGAAGAGAAGAATAAAGAAGTAACTACATTTATAAAACAAGCAAAATTATTAGTGCTAGAAATAGAAGATAAAGATGTAAAAGATGCGATTTCTTTTATGGATCCTGTTTCTTCACTTAAGAGTAAAGAAATAGAAGATAAAATAATTGATATGTTAAAAAATTATAATGTATCAGATAAAGATGAACTTCTTCTCTTAATTAAAAAAAGAAATAATATCATAAAAATAAGTAAATAGAATTTTCTATTTCTTTTTTTTAATTTTCTCTTAACATTTATTAAATTTATAGAATTATTATTTACAAATTTCTTTATATATTCAGCAATTATGTAACTGTTTTTTGTAAAGAAATTTTATAAATATATTTCACATTGCAGATAAATTTAGATGATGTTATAATAAATGACA
>CANSDD010000103.1 GCA_947645535.1 uncultured Mycoplasmatota bacterium | reverse complement strand
ATTTCTAAGTAGTGATTGTAGATAACTCTAGTACATCCAAATGTTTTATGAATTACCATATTATCACCACCTATCTAACATATTGTACACAATACATTTATTTGTACCAATGGCTTTATAGAAATTTCGGATGACTTTTCTATTCTACAAAAAAAGACTAATTAGCCTTTTCTATAAATGGAATAAGTTCTTCTAACTTCATTCTTCTAGAACCTTTTAATAGTATAATACTATTCTTTTTAATATCTTTTTTCTTTTGCCAATAAGTAATCCATTCTTGATTATTTTCAAAATACATTCCATCTTTACATTTTTCCCATGCGTATTTCATATCTTTCCCAATAAAATGGATCTCTGAATTAGGAATCTTCTGTACTTCCTCTCCTACTTTTTTATGAATCTTTTTACTACTTTTCCCAAGTTCTAAAATATCTCCTAAAATAATAACCTTATGTTCTTTCTCTTTTTTTAATAGTTCTAAATCCATCATTAAAGATTCATAACTAGAATTATAAGAATCGTTAATTAAAATATCTCCATTTGAAAGTGTTTGAAGAGATAATCTTTGATTTAATGGTTCATATTCTTCTAATACTTCTATCATTTTTAAAAACGGCACTTCTAACAATTTTCCAATATGTAAAGCAAGTGCAATATTATAAATCATTGCTTCACCAGGAATCTTAAAAAAAACAGTTGCATCTTCTTCTTCATTTATAATATGAATTTTTGTTCCAAATATTGTTTGCTCTATTATTTCTAATTTCATATTTCCCTTATCTATATACACTTTATCTATCTTTATTCCTGCTAAATCCTCTACTTTATCAAGTAACTTATCATACCCATTTAAAACTAAAATACCTTCATTCATTCCTGATATAATTTCCATTTTAGCCTTTAAAATATTCTTTTTGGAACCTAGATTTCCAATATGAGCACTTCCTATATTTGTAATAACTCCAATATCTGGCTTCACTAAATTAGATAAAACATCTATTTCATGTAAATGGTTCATTCCAAGCTCTAACACCAAATAATCAATATCCTCTGTCAATTTAAATATAGTTTGTGGTATTCCAATTCTATTATTTTTATTTCCTTCACTTTTAAGAACTTTATATTTTTTAGATAATATATTTGAAATGAGTTCTTTCGTTGTTGTTTTTCCAACACTACCTGTTATAGCAATTACAGATGTAGAAGTTTCTTCTAAGTAACAAGAAGCAAAGTCATATAAACATTTATATGCATCTTCTACCTTTATAATTGGTACACTTTTACTATCTAATTCTTGATCAGTAAAAATCATAGAAGCTCCTTTTTCTATTGCTTCTTCTATATACTTATTTCCATCTGCATTTGCTCCTTTTAAAGCAACAAATATATCATTTTTCTCTAATATTCTAGTGTCTGTTGTAATGGTATGAAAAGAATGCGGGATTGCAACATCAGCATTCTGCACTACTCCCTTGCTCTTTTTGATCAATTTTTTGATTTCCATAAACACACTCCCTACATGTTACAAGGAAAGATTTCCATAATTCTTTCATTACTGTATCATATGTAATCATGTCTTCTGGGTGCCACTGAACACCTATAAAAAATGTTTTATTTCTATCTTCTACTGCTTCTATGATATGATCAAAACTATAAGCTACAATATCTAAATCTGTTTTTACAATATAATCATGATGTCTACTGTTCACCTTACATTCATTTACTTTTAAAA
Source organism: uncultured Mycoplasmatota bacterium (assembly GCA_947645535.1). Classification (GTDB taxonomy): domain Bacteria; phylum Bacillota_I; class Bacilli_A; order RF39; family UBA660; genus MGBC102946. The sequence continues at coordinate 2,060 of CANSDD010000103.1, read as the reverse complement.
TATTTTTCAGTTTAGAATTTTCTTTAATGAAAATAGAATGAACATAATTTTCTTTAGAATAATGATTGTTTATTGTTCCCATTTCTCCATTCTTATAACAACTCATTAATTGCATTCCCAAACAGATTCCTAAACTTGGAATATCATTTTGATAAGCATAATCGAGAATTTTTAAATCATAATCATAAAAAGAATCTCCTCCTTGAAAAACAAATCCATTACAAAGTTTTAATATTGGTAATAAATCATTCATAGTTTCTCTTGTAAAAGAACTAATATCTTCTAATTTTTTACCATCATAAATAGTCATTGTTGGAATTGTAATTGACAAAGGAATTCCCCCAAACTCTACAATTGCTGCCCTTATATAGCTATAAATAACATCTACTTTATTCCCGCTTTCTAAATGATCTGGTCTTGTAATCACACCAATAATTGGTTTCATATAATCTCTTCTTTCTAAAAAAAATGACTAATCCATATATTTAGTCATCTGTTTCATCATTTGATTTACTTGCTTTTGGCTTGGAGTTCTACCCATTCCAGCCATCATTGAACGTATCATTTGTTCATTGATTGGTGGATTTTTCTTCATATATTTTTTCATATAATTTCTAGCTACAAAAAATCCAATTACTGCTCCAGCGATTAAACCACCTAATATTTTTAATAAATCTAAAAAGAATGCTCCCCAGTTCATACTTATTCCTCCCTATATATATTGTACTAGAAATAACACAAGTTTTCAAGATGATTTGATAAAGTATATGTATCTTACTAGTATTTTATTCTATTTTGTCATCCAAATTTTTACTATAAGTATATATCTTTTCTAATACTTTTTCTTTTTCTTCCTCTTCTAATATTTTTGGTCTATAATCATTTCTATCACTTTTACTAGATAACGAACATGGAATAATATTGATTGATGTATCAGTTAATACATCATCTACATAATGAAAGGTTTGTTGAAATATCATTGTATCTTTATCCTTAGGATTTTTATTTCCGCCAAATACAAAATTTCCTAATGAATAAACAATATATTTTCCTTGATAACACTCTATTCCTTCTAATATATGAGGATGATGCCCTACTACTAAATCTGCTCCCAAATCAATTGCATATCTTCCAATATTTTCTTGAGTAGTAGATTGTTCGTATTCGTATTCTATTCCCCAATGATAAGTCATAATAATCAAATCTGTTTCATTTTCTTTAAAATAGTTTATCGCTTTCTCTGTATTCTTTTTGGCAGATTCTTCATTCCAACCAGATAATCCAGCAAGTCCTATTTTAATTCCATCTACATCCAAAATTTGATAATCTTCATATCCAAAATAAGGAATTCCTGCTTCATTTAAAGCAGCTATTGTATCATTATACCCTTCTTCTCCATAATCATAAGTATGATTATTGGCTAAATTAACAGCTTCAACACTACCTTCTAATAAAATATTGGTATAATCCTTATCTCCTTTAAAATTAAATTTTTTATCTACTCTATTATTAGAATCTGTAAATGTAGTTTCTAAATTAGCAATAGTTAAATTATCATTTGAAAGAATATCATATACTCCATCAAAGAAATAACTAAAATCTCTTGAAGTATCATCTAATATATTTGTAAAACTTCTTTCATAGCCAAAGTTAGTATCTGTACCTAACGTACAATCTCCTACTGCACTAACGACGATATCCTTTTCTACTGGGATTTTCTCTTCCTTTATTTCTTCTAATTCTGCTAGATTGTCAATTGCTTCTTCTACTAATATAGACTCTTCCTGTTCAGAAGAAACCTTTTCACTTACACGGCATCCAGCGCTCATTAACATTAACAAACTCATTACAAAGCTCAAATATCTTTTTTTCATTTTTTTCACCTCGTGAATCATTATTATAGCACAACTTGAAAAAAGTACAAGATTAAAATTCAATAACAATAGTGATTTTATGAATTTTAGTTACAGTTTTGTGACTGCCATTATGAAAAGGGCGAAATATGACTAAAAATTTTTCACCCTTTTATATTTTTACAGGAATTCCATCAAAAGCAGACT
>CANSDD010000102.1 GCA_947645535.1 uncultured Mycoplasmatota bacterium | reverse complement strand
TAGAATAATGTGAATAAATGTAAACAAATACAATAAAAAGATGGAATTTATAACTGGATATGATAATATATAACTATAAGAAAGAAGGGGTAAGAATGACAAGAATAGAAATGGAAGAGGCATTACAACAATATTATGAAGCCAAAGGGTTTACAAATTATTATGAGACAGTATTAAAAAATAAAGCAGACAAAGAAATAGAAGAAATGTATCAAGAAATATTTGAAGTAGAAGATGAGAATTAAAACTTATTAAATCATAATGAGGAATAATAATTATTAAATAATATGAAAGTATATATTGAAAATCAGAAAAAGATTTTCTTTTTTCACAATTTTTTTAACTAATATTGCCATTTTTAGGTTTGAAAAAAAAATAATTTATGATAAAATAATAGCTCGTGAAAAAATTATAAAGACAAGAGGTGAGGAAATGTCTCCATATAATATAGATGATTCAAGAACAATAGAAAATATTTTATATGAGTTTTTAAAACAACATAAAAGTCATTTACCTATAGAAAATCATTTTGAATTACTGGACTATTTAGAACATGAAGATGTGACAAGTTATTTTACGAGTTCTTTTTTAGCGCAAGTTTATGAAGAAGCAGGTTTAATGAAACCTGAATGTAGTATTTATTATCATATGAAACAAATTATAATGCAAAACTTTAATATAGGTAGTGATTTTATAGAAATAGGTAGTGGTATCTTCCCAGTATTGGGGCATTCTATTCGAAAAGAACAAATAAAAATAGGAGCAGGAAATGTTACTGTATATGATTCTAAAGTTTGGAGTGAATATTCTACAACTGCAGTATTAAAAAAAGAAAATTTTACATTAGATACAAAAGTAAATTTAAATAGTATATTAGTAGGTATATTTCCTTGTGAAGCAATGAATATGATGTTAGAAAAATCATTAAATGAAGAATTAGAATGCTGTATTGCTTTATGTGGATGTAATCATAGCGGAATTAAATTTTTACCACCAAGAGAATATCATGAACGATTGATAAATTATTTATCTAAAAATTTGCCACATGGGAAAAAATTACAACTTTATCAATTTCCTAAAGAATGTTTTAATGATAATAGTAATGGATTTCCTATACTGGTAATTAAAGACACAAAGGCGCAAAAAGTAAAAAAATATTAAAAAGTAGATGACAAAAAAGAGATAGATATGTTATAATGAAATTGCTTAGATGATATGGTAGCTTTTATGAAAAACCTACTAATTATAACGATTGGGAATCTAATGAATTGGTTGTTGTTGAATGCTTGTATTTATACAAGAATCCTGATACTGATTCTGTGATGCCCACCTGGGAGCTCAGGTTTTTATCGTTATGGCGCCTACATCTAGGCTTTTTTTGACATTATATTACAAAAGTGTCATTATTTTTTTGTTTTCGTTATTGAAATTAGTGTTATAATAAAAATAAGAAAGGGGATTTTATATGAAAGAAATAACAGGTCTTACTACAGAAGAAGTAAATTTTCGAAAAGAAAAAAAATTAGTAAACTATGATACAACAGTTCCAACTAAAAGTATAAAACAAATTATTTCTAGTAATATTTTTACCCTTTTTAACTTTTTAAACTTTGTTCTTGCCTTTGCTCTTATATTTGTAGCATCTTATAAAAATTTACTTTTTTTAGGTGTCGTATTTTGTAACACAATTATTAGTATTGTACAAGAAATAAATGCAAAAAAAACAATTGATAAATTGTCTATAGTTGCTCAAAATAAATCAAAAGTACTTAGAGATGATAAATTAGTAGAAATTTCAAATGATGAGATTGTGATGGATGATATTTTATATTTATCTCTTGGAAATCAAGTTGTAACTGATGCAGTTATATTATCTGAAAGTGCTCAAGTAAATGAATCTTTTATTACAGGAGAATCAATTCCAGTTATAAAAAAAGAAGGAGAAGAATTGTTATCAGGTAGTTTTATTGTAAGTGGTTCGGTATATGCGAAAGTAGTACATATTGGAATTGACAATTATACAGCAAAAATATCATTAGAAGCTCATTATATAAAACGCGCCAATTCTGTTTTAATGAATTCCTTAAAACAAATTATTAAATTGGTATCTATTTCTATTATTCCGATTGGAACGCTTTTATTTTTTAGACAAATTGGAATAGAAGATAATGATTTTGAAAGTGCAGTTGTAAATACAGTTGCAGCCATACTAGGAATGATACCTGAGGGATTAGTACTTTTAACTAGTACAGTACTTGCTGTAAGTGTTGTTAGACTTTCCAAATATAAAGTATTAGTCCAAGATCTTTATTGTATCGAAACACTAGCGCGCACAGATATATTGTGTTTAGATAAAACAGGTACAATTACAGAAGGAGCAATGGAAGTATATGCAACAATCCCTTATGATGATATTTCATTAGAAGCAGTACATAAAATATTATGTGCAATAACGACATCTTTAGATGATAACAATCCTACATTCATGGCATTAAAAAATAAATATAAAGAAAAAATAAATTGGAATGTAATAGAAACAATACCATTTTCATCTGATAGAAAATATTCAGGAGTAACGTATGAGGAAGGAACTTATTTATTAGGAGCTCCTGAATATTTATTAGGAAAAAAATATGAGAAAATGGAAAAGGAAATGACATCTTATATTGAAGAAAATAGAGTATTAGTGCTTATTTATACGAAAGAATATAATGGAACATTACCTGAAAAATTTAAACCAATTTCTCTTATTTTAATACGTGATAAAATTAGAAAAGAAGCTTCTTCAACAATAAAATATTTTAAGGAGCAAGGAGTCAATATTAAAGTAATATCAGGCGATAATGTATTAACTGTTTCAAATATTGCCAAAAGAGCTGGAATTGAACATTTTGATAAAATGATTGATATGAGTAAAGTAACATCTTTAGAAGAATTAAAAAAAGCAGCAAATAACTATACAATATTTGGAAGAGTATCTCCAATACAAAAAAAAGAACTTGTTTTAGCTTTAAAAGAACAAGGACATATTGTAGCGATGACGGGAGATGGAGTGAATGATGTACTTGCTCTTAAAGAAGCAGATTGTAGTATTGCTATGAATAGTGTGACAGATGCTGCAAGGAATGTATCAGAACTTGTATTATTAGATTCTAATTTTGATGCGATGCCAGCCGTTGTAGCAGAAGGAAGAAGAACCGTAAATAATATTGAACGCTCTGCTACATTATTTTTGACAAAAACAACATATGCAACGATTTTAGCTGTTATATTTTCTATATTAGGACTACAATATCCATTTATTCCAATACAACTTACATTAACAAGTGTTACAACCATTGGAATTCCATCTTTTGTACTAGCACTCCAACCTAATAAAAATAGAATAGAAGGAAATTTTTTAAAAAAAGTGTTTGGAAAATCACTTCCTAGTGCGATTACGATTGTTTTTAATATTTTGCTAATTATGTTAGCAAGCAAGTTATTTCATTTTACTGAAGGAGAAGTATCAACATTATGTGTATTTATGAACGGGTTTGTAGGATTTCGTTTATTATATCAGTTATGTAGACCATTTAATTTATTGAAAAAAACATTATTTATTAGTATGATTGTATTATTAGTATTGCAAATAATTTTCTTAAGAGAACTTTATTCGCTTGTTTGGTTAAATATGAAAATGATTGTTTTACTAATTGGACTTATGATTATATCTTTGATTATATTTTATTTATTTACAGAATGGGTAGATATTTTTCTTACATATAAAGAAAAGAAAAAAGTTTTAAATAGTTAAAAATTATTTAGAACTTTTTTAGTATTT
>CANSDD010000101.1 GCA_947645535.1 uncultured Mycoplasmatota bacterium | reverse complement strand
ATGCTATTGTTCTAAAACCTACACCTTTAGAGTATTCTTCAAAAATATAAGTAACAATATCTCTTTTACTTTCATCAGGTATTATGATATCTTTTTCTTTATCATATAAATAACCAAATGGAGCATACTTTCCTACCAATTCGCCACGTTTCATTTTCATACGAACTCCAGCTTTGACATTTTCTGAAATAGACTCACTTTCCGCTTGAGCAAAAGCACTATATAAAGTCAGAAATAATTCATTTGATAAACCTAGAGTGTGTATATTTTCTTTTTCAAAATAAACATCTACATTATGTTCTCGAAGTAACCTAACACAATTTAAAGTATCAACGGTATTACGAGCAAACCTAGATATAGACTTTGCTAGTATCAAATCAATTTTACCATTTAAAGCATCACTCATCATTTGATTAAATTGTTCTCTCTTTTTTGTTTGTGTTCCTGTAATACCTTCATCAGCATAAATTCCTACAAACTCATAATCAGGATTTTCTTCTATCATATTTTTATAATGGATTCGTTGTGAGTCATAACTTGTCTTCTGATCTTCATTATCTGTACTAACTCTACAATAAGCACAAGTACGAATTAGTTTATATTTTACATTTCCTTTTAAGCACATTGTTTTAGAAGTTGGTGCTATTACTTCAACTTTATTATTCATTTATTCCTTTCTATAATTGTTGAATCAATAGCATATTTCAAATATTTTATTTACGCAAAACTATACTTTGAATTGTTTAATTTGTTATAGTTTGCATATTCATTTTCAATTTTAGTTTTGATTTTCTTATATTCGTTAATATCAATTAAATTATTATCTTTGATAAACTCTAACATAGCAATTTCTACTACATAAGATTTTAAATATTCTAATCTTTTATCACTTCTTTTCATTTAATTATTACCCCCTTTTAAATTCTTAAACAATTCATATCATAGTTACGCACCAACTTTCTTTTGAAATATCTAAAAGAAATTATAACGCGCTTGCTCATTTTATACAGCCCTCCAAACAAAAAAAGATAACTAAATCATAGCTATCAAAATCATAAAAATATGAAAAATAATGGCCGAAGTTATGGCCATAGAAATACTCTCTTTTAAAAAATAATCACAACAAAATAAAAGCAGGATAAACCTGTTTACAAAGAACTAGCCAGTAGCTAGTTTTTCCTTATTTCATAAGGTGTTTGAAAAAATATAAGTGTTTACGTTTTTAATATTTGTTATACAATCGTTAACTTTGATTTTTTAGAAACCCTTATAAATAAAGACTTCCCAAAAGGTGTTTAACAATTGTACACACTTTTTCGATGTAAATTTTCTAAAATTTTGGCCATAATTTTTAGAATTTCTAACAATTTTATGGTCATAAGTACGGCCATAGATTAGAAGAAAAATACTGATGAAGATGTAGATATTTGAATATGAAAAAAAAGTACTACTTCCAATAAAAGTAGCACCCTTAGATACAATTATTTCATATTCTACTATATTGTATCACTTGAATATTTATAGTCAATAAGGATAAAATGTCTGATATTTTGTTGGTAATAAAACTGCATATATTTTAAAAAAGCCTTGAAATTATTAAAAAATTAGTAACAGATACTTACATATTATTCGAAATATTAAGTACTATACATATTTTTTGTATGAGTAGAATTTGCAATTTTGCATAAAATATAGTATAATCTAGTCAGTTAATTAAAAAGCGATTCATTCGAAGTAATTATTTTAAAATGTTTTGTAGAGAGCTTATGGTTGGTGAAAATAAGCAAAATTAAAATAATGAATTACAAATGATGATTTTAAATCGGATAGTATCCGTTATCAATAAGAGGTAATAAACTATTATTACAAAATAAAGGTGGTACCACGAGCAATTCGTCCTTTTTGGATGTTTTGCTCGTTTTTTATCTTTTCAAGGAGGTGGTTTGTATGGATAGTGACTATTACTATTATTACTTTGATGATTGTAATTTAATTAACTATACAAAATACCAAGGAGGAATAAAAAATTATGGAAAAGAAATTATTTGATATCTTAAAAGAAAGAGGATATGTAAAAGATTTAACACACGAAAGGGAAATTATTGATTTAGTTAATGGTGAACCTATGACTTTTTACTTAGGGATTGATCCGACTGCTGATAGTCTTCATATAGGACATTTCTTTGCATTAACTATGTTTAGATGGTTACAAGATTTTGGACATCATGGAATTATCTTAATTGGTGGAGCTACTGCTTTGATTGGAGATCCAACAGGTAAAAGTGATATGAGAAAAATGCTTTCAAAAGAGGAAGTAACTCATAATAAAGCAGAGGTAAAGGAATTGGTTAAAAGGTTTGTAAAAACTGATGGAGATAATCCAGCAATAATTGTTGATAATGCAGATTGGATATGGGATAAAACTTATGTAGACTTTATGAGAGATATTGGAGTACATTTTAATGTTAATAATATGTTATCAGCTGATTGTTACAAAAAAAGACTAGAAAACGGTGGATTAACATTCCTTGAGATGGGATATATGTTAATGCAAGCATTTGACTTTGTTCACTTAAATAAAGAATTTGGATGTAGGTTGCAAATTGGTGGCTCAGATCAATGGGGAAACGTTTTAGCAGGTGCAGACCTTTCTCGAAAAATAGGATTTAGTGAAGGAAAGAAAATTGATCCTTTATTTGGGTGGACTTGTCCATTACTTATTAAAGCAGATGGCGAAAAGATGGGAAAAACTGCTTCAGGTACTCTTTGGGTATCAAGAGATAAAACTACACCTTTCGACTTCTTTCAAGCATGGATGAATTCATTTGATGAAGATGTTGAAAGAAGTTTATCTTTCTTTACCAGAATGGAAATATCTGATATTAAAGAGTTATGCCAAAAAGATATTAGAGAAGCAAAAAAATTACTGGCATTTGAAGTTACTAAATTAGTTCATGGTGAAAACGAAGCAATAAAAGCTAAACAAACAGCAGAAGAATTATTTAGTAATAAAGGTATTTCAGATAATATGCCTTCAATTACTATTTCTAAAGACTTATTAGATATAAATATTGTTGATTTACTTATTGAAACAAATTTAGTATCTTCTAAATCGGAGGCAAGAAGATTGATAGAACAAAATGGTATATCTTTAAATCAAGAAAAGATAAAATCAACTGAACAATTAATTACAACTAACAATCTAAATGACAATTCATTAGTTTTGCAAAAAGGAAAAAAAGTATTTTTAAAAGTTATATTTAAATAAAAAATAGCTCATCAAATTGAGTTATTTTCTTTTATTCAACAATTATTTTACTTTGAAATATGCTATTTTAAAGTCCTAATGATAAGGTCACATCTAATTTATCAATATGGATTTTTTCTTGTTCTAACTGTGTACCAATAGTGATATTGGTATTTATTTTGTAATAGAAATTGATAATATCTAGTGTTTTAAAATAATACGGTATATGTGTTCCGTAGGAGTAAGTACTGAAGATCAAGCTAGAGAGGGATTTAGTTTACCAGAGCAAGAAAAGAGACTTCGTGCTATGTGTGAGTATAAGGGATATGAGATTTATAAAATCTATAAAGATGCTGGAATCAGTGCAAAAACTGGAAATAAAAGACCAGCATTTGAAGAACTATTACAAGATATAAGAGATAAGAAATGTAATACGATTGTTGTTTTAAAACTAGATAGATTAACTCGTTCAGTTTATGATATGGAACACATTATGAAATTTTTAGATGAAAATAATGCTTATCTAGATTGTGCAAATGATGATATAAATACTACTAATGCTAATGGTAAAATGGTTGCAAGACTTTTAACAACAGTTTCACAAAATGAGATTGAAAGAACAAGTGAGAGAACTAAAATAGGTTTAGCAGGTGCAATAAAAGGGCTCTTATTCAAATAACGTGAATTAA
>CANSDD010000100.1 GCA_947645535.1 uncultured Mycoplasmatota bacterium | reverse complement strand
ATTCTTTTTCTAACTGCTCTTTTGTATTTTTAGCTATTTCTCCTAAATCTGTTAAAGTAATTTCGATATCTGTCATATTATCTCTTAGTGATTCTTTTCTAATTCCTTTTAAATCTTTATATTCATTTGCTGTCATTCCTGACCATTCTTTATAAATCTCACTCGTTAAAACGGCATACTCATAATTTTTATCAATTCTATGTTCTTTCCAAGTATCAGTAAGTTTATTTCTATTTATAATTTCTTTTATTCTCGATTCTATCCATGAATCTGAATAACCTCTTTTTTTATAATACTCAATTGCTCTTTTAATTGCAATTTCAGAATCAAATACTTCATCTATTTTTTCACTTCCTAGATTCGCTAACCACATTTTCATAGATTCTGCTCTAGGACTAGGCACGAATTCAATAAGTCTAAGTATTCCTTTTGTATCTAATACATCTGTGCTGTAATATTTTTCATCCTTTTCTGATTTCATTTTCAGTTGTACGATATTTTCGTACAATTGACTTCCTTCTTCTAGCAATTTTCTTTTTAAATCTGTCCAATAACGTTTTGGAATATTACTATCAGTTAAAGCCTCTATTACATCGATAACACTAAAATAGTAATCTCCTTTTTCACTATCCCAAATACTCCTAATTTCACTACCATCAAATAAATTAGTAATTGTATCTAATTTTTTTTATTCATAAATTTCTCCTTTCATTTATATTTTGCCCTTTACTAATATTTAAATTATTTACTCTAATTTCCTCATAATTTGTGAGGTTAAGCTTATATATATTCTATTATACTAGATATACATTTTAAATACACTAAAAAGATGAAGTTTTATACCCCATCTAACAAATTATTATAATTATATTTCGTTAAAATTACTTAGTCAATCGCCTAATGTTAAAATTTTTTTCCATCAACATTTTTTGTTTTTACTTCTTTCTAAGTAAAATATTCTCATCCAAATTTTACAAATGGAATAGCGCGTCCTGTCATCATAATATGTTCTTCTCTTTTCATAAATTCATAATTTTGTAAAAAGATAATATCATTTATTTTCTCATTTGCCTCTATTTTTATAAAATCCATAATTTCATTTAATGTATTAGAAGATTTTTCAAGATTTGTGGAAGCCGAATAACCATTTCCTTCTCTTGCTAATACTGCTACTACTGGATAAGAATTATCACTTGAATAATATGATATTATTACTTTAATGGAGACTTCTTTTATTGTGTTAATTTCATGTAATTTTCCAGTTGCAAATTCCCCTAAATAAAGACTGTCATTTTTTACAAAATAAAGAGCATATTGACCATCATTTTTATATTTATCATCTTTTGAGGCATAACCAATTTCAAATATTTTACAAAAGTTTCCTTTTAAATTTTCTCGACATTGATTTTCAAAATATATTTTTACACAAGCTATATCCTCTTTTCCAAATTCATCAATACAACTTTCCTTTTTAGAAATCATTTGTTGAAAATTTTGTTCTAAATTTTCATTTTGACTATCACTACTATCATTTTTCGTTTCTGAATTATTTTGATTATTATTTTCTGGTGAATTACTTTGATTATCATTTAAAAACTTATCATACACTATATTATCCACAACTTCCAATTGATAATATAGATAAATCAACAATAATATATATCTTACCTTGTTTCATTTTTACAACTACATTCTTACTCTTTATTTCACCTTTTTTCATCTTATTTAAGCATTTATTTATTTGGATCTACTAATATCTTTACTGCTGAATTACTACCAGAAGTAAGTCTTTCATAAGACTTCTGTACATCTTCTAATCCTACAGTATCATCCACAAATTTTAAAACATCAATATGTTTATTAGCAATTAAATCAATACAAGTTACAAATTCATCTTTTGTATATGCAATAGCTCCCTGCATTGTTACTTCTTTCATAACTGATAATACAGTTGGAACCATAATTGGTTCTGATGCAACACCAACCAATACAATTTTTCCTCCAGGTTTTACACATAATATAGAGCTAGTAACAGCTGGTTCATTTCCACAACATTCAATAACAATATCAAATCCACTGTTTGTTTTACTAAGGGCAGTTTCTATCATACTAGAATTAGCATCCAACCATTCATCTGCTACCCCTAATTCTACTGCCTTCTCTCCCCTTGCTTTATTCGTCTCACTAAGGGCAACATAACTAGCACCTTCTTTTTTCGCAAACATTGCAGAAACTAGACCAATAATTCCTCCACCAACTACTAATACTTTTTGTCCTACTTTTATATCAGCTAAATGAATAGCATGAAGTCCTACAGCAGTAGGCTCTACCATTGCTACTTCATTATCACTAATTGTATCAGGAACTTTAACTACCATATCCGAATGAACTTTCATTTTTGGAGCTAAAGCACCTGGATATGCTAAAGATAAGCCTGTTGCTTTTGTCCAAGTTTGTGTACAATATTGTAAATTTCCTGTTTCACATGCCGAACATTTCATACACGGAGAAATAGGAAGTGCAGTAACCCTATCACCTACTTTTAAATCTTCTCTATTTCCTGGATTCATTACAACTCCTACATATTCATGTCCTAAAATAAGTCCTACTGGTTCTCCTGATTCCCAATAATGAATATCAGAACCACAAATACCACATTTTTTGACATCAATAATTACTTCTCCATTTTCTGCTATTGGTTCTGCTACCTCTCTTATTTCAAACTCTCTTTTTCCCTTAATAGAAACACATTTCATTTATACCACCTCTATTTTCAGTATAACATAGTTTTCTGAGATATAAAAAGAAATCAAGTTTACTTGACTCTTAATTAACATCTAATAAAATTCTTTCTAGTTCTTTCCAACCAGATACTAAAGTGGCTCCTACTTCTTTTAATTCATCTTCTGTTACATTTCCATTATGATAAGACGAAAATAAATATTTTTGTTCTCCATATCCATTTAAATTTGAGAGTCTATCATCTATTTTTATATCACATTCAAGCAAACTTTTATCATTCATAAATATATAATGATAAGGACTAATAAATGGGATATGTTCTTGTAACCAAATATATTTATCTAATAACAATCTTCCATAATCCATTTTATAAACATCAGCATAATAAGCAGTACAAATATATATTTCATACTTTTTTGATAATTTTTCTAATACTTCTACTGCATCTTTGATTTCATATGAATACTCATATACATTTTGCCCTTTAAAATATTCATAATATTCTTTTAAACGTTCTTTTGGTATCATATCCTCTGCACAATATCCTGGAAGCTCTTCTAATGTATAATGCGTATTTAAAAAACGGTTTACTATTTCTAAATAGCCACCAGTACATAATACTTCATCCATATCCACCATTATTTTTTTCATTCATTCACCTCTATTTTTATTATATCATATATTTTATTCTTCTACCATTTCACTAATCGCAGAAAATAAATCATCTATACCTTTTTTTACAATATTTCCCATTCCTTCTGAAATAGAAAGACCTAATTTTGATGCTTTATTACTATAATTTTTTTCATTTGTTTCCATATAGTCTTCAATATGAACATCTTTTCCTGCGGCTACATCTGCTTCAAATTTTTTTATCTGTTCTGCTGTATAAACGACTTTCTTATGTTGCTTAAACTCTGAATATCCTGTTACTTGTGAAAAATAAAGTGTTAAAAAGGTAATTAACAATAATAAGAAAATATATTTAAAAATACGACCATAAATTTTTTCTCTCTCCTCAATTTTCATTTAACACCTCCGCTATAATAGGTGCTAGAAGTGTTAAAGTATTTGTTACCTCACCAATATCATTTTCATTTCCTCCACATTCTAATAATATGACATTAGGACTTAAATCTTGATTATAAATTCCATTATAGCCTTTTCCTTCATGTGTCATAATACCTCTTGTAAGAGTTGGATATTTTTCTTTTACTTTATCATTGATTTTATTCATTAAAGCCATATTTTGTTCATAATTAGGATTTTCTT
>CANSDD010000099.1 GCA_947645535.1 uncultured Mycoplasmatota bacterium | reverse complement strand
TTCATACGTTAAAATAGCTCCTTTTTATAGGAACTATTCAAAAATTATTGACATATTTCGTTTTTTAGGATCTATTATTATGTTTCTTTCAAAATGTTTTGTTTGCTTTTGTACAATTCCAATACTAATGATATTATTCTTTCTTTGTGCAGGATTACTAATTACATTTTATCTTTTATGCAAAGGAGTATTTTATATTAGTATTTTAATTGGAATACCATTTGCAATTGTATTTACAATTTTAATATTAGAAATATTATTCTATTTTATATTAGGTAAAAAAAGAAATGATAAAAGAATTATAATTACATTTTTAGTTTCTTTTATTGGTTTAGGTCTTTCATTTGGTATGCTTGTATTAGATATTGGTTCTATTGATTATATTGATGACATTCCAAAAAATGCTGAAGTAAGTACAATCAATAGAATTTATACAATGACAGAAGATTTGTATTTTCCATTTTTTTATGATATAGAGTATATTAGTGATAATAAGTTAGAAAATGAAGTAAAAGTAGAAATAGAATATTACGAAGATTATGTAAAAGTTTATTTTCCATCAGATTTACAGAGTGGATATAACAATTATTATATTGCTGATAACATATCAATAAAGAATATAATAACCCAAATGATTACTGATTTAAAAGATAGAACATTCTATAATTATGGAAAATTAAATGAAGTGAAAATTAAGGTATATGCAAATGATAATAATATTACTATTTTAAAAGATAATTATCAAAAATTATATGAAGAATGGGAAGAAAATCATTATCAAGAAGGAATAGATGACTATGAAAGAAGAATTACTGATTTGGAAGAAGAAAAAAGCAATTTAGAGAATGAAAAGTTTGAATTAGAATCTAAAATAGAAGAATTAGAAAATGAAAATATAGAATATCAAAATAAGATAGAAGATTACAAAAGTCGTCTTCAATCCATAATTGAAGAGTAATCGAATTACTCTTTTTTCTTTTCCTACTTTATGATAAAATAACACATGGTGATGCCTATGAGAGGTGTAAATTTATGTTTGGCTTTTAATATGGAAACTATTTATGATCATGCAAATTTTCAGTTTGGAGAAAATGAAAAAATTGGAGTAGTAGGAGTAAATGGTGCTGGAAAAACAACTTTATTTAAAGTAATATTAAAAGAGCAAGAATTAGATAGTGGTAATATTATAATTTCTAAGAAAAAAAGAATTGGATATTTGCCACAAGAAATAGTAATGGAGAATAAAGAATTAACGGTATTTGATTATTTAATGAGTGCTCGTCCAATAGAAGAATTAAATAGCAAATTAGAAAATTTATACATTAAAGTTGCAAGTATAATAGATGAAAAAGAACAAAAGAGATTATTAAGGCAGATTGGTAATACACAGGAACTATTAGAATATTATGACTGTTATAATTGTGAAAATATTTTATTTGAATTAATTTCTAATATGAATATTGATAGTGAATTATTAGATATGAAATTAGTAGATTTATCAGGTGGGCAAAAATCAAAAATTGCTTTTGCACATCTACTTTATTCGAAACCTGAAATTTTACTTTTAGATGAACCAACTAATCACTTAGATACAGATACAAGAAGCTTTGTAATCAATTATTTAAAAAATTATCATGGTATGGTACTAACAATTTCTCATGATATAAATTTTTTAGATGAAGTAACAAATAAAATTATGTATATTGATAAGATGACACATCAAATGATCACTTATGAAGGAAATTATACTACTTTTATGAAGAAGTTAGAAAAGGAAAAAGAACATAAAGAAAGATTAATTGAAAAGCAAGAAAAAGAAGAAGCACAATTAAGAGAGTTTATTTTGCAATATTCTAATTCTTCTGGCAAAAGAAAGCGTATTGCACAAAGTAGAGAAAAGTTATTGGTTAAAAAGCAAAAGGAGAAAGTAACGAGAGATGAGGTAAGAAAAAAGGTTCGATTTAATATCAAACCACTTAGAGAAGGTTCAAAAATACCAGTGAAAGTAAATAATATTTCTTTTCATTATCCTGATAGTAAGAAGTTATATGACAATCTTTCTTTTTTAATCAATAATAAGGAACGTTTTTTGATTGTTGGAGAAAATGGAGTTGGAAAGTCTACATTATTAAAATTACTTGTAGGACAGTTACTTCCAGATGAGGGTAATATTTGGTTTGGGAGTAAGACAGATATTGCTTATTATGCACAGGAACAAGAATTATTGGATTTAAATAAGTCAGTACTTGAAAATGTTGATCGTAGCGGGTATAGTGAAAAAGAGCTTCGTACACTATTAGGCAGTTTTTTATTCTTTGGTGATGAAGTCTTTAAAAAGGTAAATGTACTTTCACCTGGAGAAAGGGCAAGGATTGCTTTATGCAAGGTAATGTTACAAAAAGGAAATTTGCTTTTATTAGATGAGCCAACTAATCATTTAGATCCAGAAACACAAAAGATTATTGGAGAAAATTTTAGGTCATATGATGGTTCTATTATTTTAGTAAGTCATAATCCTTCTTTTGTAGAAAGTATTGGAATTGATAGAATGCTTATTTTACCAAGTGGAAAGATTACAAATTATTCAAAAGAAACATTAGAATATTATTATCATTTAAATAAGAAAGATTAGTAATGTGCATTTTCTAAGAGTGTTGTAATTAAGTCTTTATAAGTAAATTTTTCAGTTGTGAGTAATTTTGGATACATACTAATGGTTGTGAAACCTGGAATAGTATTGATTTCATTGATATATATTTTATTGTTTTCTGGAATATAAAAGAAATCGATTCTAGATAGTCCTTGAAGTTCAAGTTTTTCACAGACTTCTTTAGCAATGTTTTTTATCTCATTTTCAATTTTATCAGGAAGGTTAAGGGCAAATTCAGCTTTGCTACTGCTATCTTCATATTTGGCTTCAAAATCATAGAATGTGTGCTCAGATTGAATTTCACCAAGTGGGGATATTACCCATTTGTCTTTTTTTTGTAATACTGCACATTCTAGTTCTCTCATATTAAGAAATGGTTCTAAAAGTATTTTTTTATCGTAAGAGAGAGCTTCTTTAATGCCTTTTTTTAGTTCTTTTCTGTTGTGTGCTGTAGATACTCCAATGGAAGAGCCTCCGTTACATGGTTTTATGATGATAGGATAGGAAAAATGTTGTTCTATTTCTTTAAAAGATAATTTTTCATTGTATAGGATAAATGGAACAACTGGTAATCCAAAATGAGATAATAAAATTTTAGAGTAATGTTTATCCATTCCAATACTACTTATTTTTGGGTTACATCCCACATAAGGAATATGGAAGAGTTCTAACATAGCCTGTATTTTTCCATCTTCTCCATTGGTTCCATGTAAAAGTGGAAAAACAATATCAAATTGTTTTATAAATGAAATTATAGATTCTATTTTAGTTACTTTTTTGTGATACCATTTAGGGTTTGTGATGTCATTTATAGAATCATGGTATTCAAACCATTCATTTTTCTTGGTGATTCCCACTGCTGTTATGTCATATTTTGAAGAGTCAATATTTCTCAAAAGAGATTGTGCTGATTTGCATGAAATTTGATGTTCACTAGAGTTTCCACCAAATAGTAATAATATTTTTTTCATGTTACACCTCAATTTATTATATGTGCCTATATTTATTTGGTTCTATTTGTCAAATATTAGACATAAAATAATAGTGAATTGCTTGTTAATTTTTATAATTTATGATATATTATGATTGGTTTAAAAATTATTTCAGTCACTTTCCATTGATTTGGAAGCTATAAAATAAGTATTAAATCAAATCAAAAAGGAGGGTGTCCATATGGAAAAACAAGACAAGATTATTGTTTGTCAAGATTGTGGTGAAGAGTTTACTTTTACTGTAAGGGAACAAGAATTTTATGAAGAAAAAGGTTTTGCTAATGAGCCTAAAAGATGTAAAAATTGTCGTGATAAAAGAAAAGCAGAAAAAAGTAATTCTAATTCAAATAATCACTAAACTTACCAATGGTAAGTTTTTTTCTACTTTTAAACAGTATAAAAGATTTTGTAGAGTGTTTTCCACAGGATTTTTATTTATTTTTATAATTTTTTT
>CANSDD010000098.1 GCA_947645535.1 uncultured Mycoplasmatota bacterium | reverse complement strand
TAAGAAACAAAATTTTTTTATTAGATTAATTCACGTTATTTGAATAAGAGCCCTTCAATAGCCCAATCAAATTCATCAATTACTGCTTGTTTAACTTTCATATTATTGCTATCATCTATGAGTTCACAGTTAATTCTAATCCAATTTTTATCATCATAAGCAACAATGCATACATGATTATCTTTTTCAATTTGTTTAGATACATTTTTGTGTTTATTTGTAATTACGTATATTTTGTTATCATATAAAATTGGATCTCCAAATGGTCTACAGCTTGGTTTTCCATCGTTAATTGTTGATAGATAATTAACTTGTGTATTTTCCTTTAAAAATTTAAAAGTTTCATTCATTTTAATAACCTCCATCTATCGTAATGATTTCACCATTTATATAACTTGATTCTTCATTTGCTAAAAAGTAAATTGTTTTTGCTATTTCACTTGGTTCTCCAAATCTACCCAAATGTATTTTTGATTTTTCACTATCAATATAGTCTTTAGGTAAGTCTTTATTCATATCAGTATCAGCCCAACCAATAGCAATTGCATTTACTCTTATATTAGGCTTAAATTGTATAGCTAAGTCCTTTGTTAAACACTGTAATCCAAGTTTTGAAACATTATAATCCAAATTTTCAGGTGAAAGCACTTTTGTTCCACTTGTAGAAGAAACGTTTACAATCGTTCCTTTTTTCATAAATTTTGAAACTTCTCTTGAAGTGATAAAAGCACCTATTACATTAACTTCTAATGTTCTTTTAAATTCATCAACTGTAATTTCTTCAAAACTTCTGTCATAAACAATACCTGCATTATTAACTAAAACGTCTATATGACCAAACTCATTTATAATTTGTTCTATCATATTTTTAACTTCCAATTCATTTGATACATCTGTCTTAATTGCTAATGCTCGAATTTTATACTCGTTCTCAACATATTTTTTTAATTCTATTGCTTCTTTTTCACTATTATTATAATTTATAACAACATTATATCCCTTACTGGCAAACTCTTTAATTGTTGCTTTGCCAATTCCTTTAGAACTACCCGTTACTAAAACAACTTTTTCATTCATAAACATTCTCCTAACGTATTTTCTTTGTATAACATTTTATTTCTTTTTTACTTACTTTGGAAACAACACTATTTCTATACTTAAAATCTAATTTTTCTATAATTTTTGGAGTTATGTTATTTTCAGAATAATGACAAACTATAACTTCATCGATTCCATCTTCTTTAATTTTATCAATCATACTTGCAACAGATTTTAAAGCATAGCCTTGTTTTCTTTTTGATGGTCTAATTCCACAAGCAATATGTCCTATTGTTTGTGTCCCTAATAGTTTTAAATTATGTCTAATTTCTCCCATTCCAATTAAATCTTCGTTATCAAAAATAAAATAAAAATCAGAACTTTCAAAATAGTCTACATCATAATCAAATATTTTACCTTTACTATAATCCTCTACAACTTTTAAAACTGCATTATAATCTAATTTTTCAATAGGATTGCCACAATCATATTCAATTATACATGGAACATAAGGACCACCAAATTGTTGCCATTCATTTATCATTTCTTTATATTTTTCTTTATGTTCCAAAGATGGCTTAATTAACTTTATCATATATAGAATCACTCCTTTTTAATATTATTTTAGTTGATTAAAGGTTTCATTTGATATTTATATTATACTATAATTTTTTTAATACTTGAATAGTTTATGCTTAATTTATAATGACAAATCAAAATCATCTTTATCTAATTCATTATGAGATTTCTTGCTAGTTTTAAAATAACTAGGAACATTAGCATAATCAAATAACTCATCTTCTTTCGTTGTACCTTTAGAAATATCTTTAACATCATACATATCAAAATCTTGATTATCATAATAGTCCTTTATTTCACTTGTAGTGGCTTCTTTTGTCTTATCATTACCAATTTGTAGTAATTGTCTAAAAAAGTGTTTAATTGCCTCCAAAATAGATTTAATATAGGATTTTAAATTGTTGTTTTCTTCTGTAAGATTATGATTTCTAGTTTTTAAAGATTTAATTTCTCTTTGCATATTTTGATTTTCTTTTTCTAGGGTTTGATGACTTTTAGTGTAAGTATCAACTTCATTAAATAAAGATTCTAGTTTTGGTTGAAATTCTATTGCTTTTTTAGTTTCCTTAATTACATTTTGCATACTATCAAAAGTATCTTTCCTAACTTTTACATATTCTTTATCAATAATGGTATTTTTGGTAGTTTTCATTTTCTCTTCAAAATCGTTCATAGCATTATCTAATCTTTTATTGATAGTTTCAACTTTATTTTCATAATATCTAGTCGTTTTCTTAAATTCTCTTACTTTTTGATGTTTAGTATTACTGCCTTTGATACCACGTTCTAGATCATAGCCTTTTTCTCTTAATCTAACATTATAAATATCTTGTAATTGTGATAAGTGCAATTTATCTTTAATATACTGCTTTTTAGAAATAGTAAATCTTTCAGTATTTGTTCTTTTATCTAACTTTTTAACTAGAGGTACAACAACACAATGAATATGTGGTGTTGCCTCATCTAAATGTAGAGTGGAGTGTAATATCTGCTCTTTTGTATAACCTAAATCATTATAAACAAAATCCATACAAGTATTAGCCCATTCTAAAATAAAATTTTTGTCTTTATCTTTAAAAAACTTAATAGTTGCTGTAAATAGTAATTCATCAGCAACAACACTTTTAGATTTATTCAACATTTCACTATAACTTCTTTTTCTATCATCACGTTCTGTTTTTTGCTTTTCTTCGTGTTGTTTTTTATATTCTTTTGTAAGATTATGAAATCCCTTTACATATTTTTCTTTTAAAGGTACTAATTCTATATTATTTTTTGTTAATTCTAGTTTAATATTAGGATTGCTTTTATAAGCTTTTTTCTCACGTTTATTGTGAGATCCTATTTGTGCTAAATCATTTAAAGTCATAATAGGTTCACTTCTAAATATTCCATAATTCATTTATCGTTCCTCACTTTCTTTTTATTTATCAATCAAAAAAAGATATGCTTTTTTAATTGCATACCTTAAACTGCTAATTTCAATTTAAATAATAATATTTTTGATATATAGTTTTATATTTGTATCTGCTTTTAGAACGAAACAGAATAATTTATTTTAAAGCTGATACATATATTTCAAAACCTATATCATTTTCGTTATATAACTTTGAATTTAAGTTAATTGTAGTATTGTTTATGATACCTTTATAGTGTATTAAATCTACAATATTTTTAGTTGGTGCTATTATGTACGTGGTAGACATTTGCCAGGAGTTTTGCCACTTGGCTATAAAAAAGATGGTAATAAGAAAACAGTTATTGATGAAACTACTAAACCAGTAATTGAAAGAATATTTAAAATGTATTTGGAAGGTAAAAGTTTTCAACAAATATCTAATATCTTTAATGAGGAAAAGGTACTTGCACCTAAGCCTTGGAAAGATACCACTATTCAAAAGATTATTGATAATAAAATCTATATGGGAGATTATGAGCAATTTAAACGAATTGCAAAAAATAAACAAATTGAGCCAGTTGTTTATATGAATGTGGTGGAACCAATAATATCTCGTGCAGTATGGGAAGAATGCCAACATCAAAAAGAAAAGAATCAAAGAACTTATACTAGAGATAGAGTTTATTTATTCTTCCAAAAATTAGAGTGTCCTAGTTGCCATAGAATTATGAAGTGCAAAGGTTCTGGTGGTAAAAAAAGAAAGTATATGTACTATACTTGTGAGAAGTGTCACATTAATTATCGTGAAGATAAAATTGAAGAACTATTATCAAACTTTATTTATGATATGGTTGAGTATGATATGGCAGTTAAAAAGTATTTCTTACCTGTTTTAGCAGACCATAAACCTACAAAAACTGATGATATAGATAAAGAGATTAAACAACTAGAAAAGCAAAAAGAACGCATTAAAAAGGCTTATATGAGTGGCATTGTTGAAATGGAAGACTTTTCAGAAGATTACAAACTAATTGAAGAAAAACTAGAAATTTTAGAACAAAAGAAAAATGAAAGTCTTGATTTAGATAATATGACTTT
>CANSDD010000097.1 GCA_947645535.1 uncultured Mycoplasmatota bacterium | reverse complement strand
AGCTACTGGGCCTACTGGGGCTACTGGACCACAAGGTTTACCTGGAGCTACTGGGAGCACAGGACCTGCACCTACTTTTGCAATTGGAACAGTAACAACTGGAGCTCCTGGAACAAATGCTAGTGTAACTCTAAGTCCTATTTAAAAACTATTAAATAAATTCTTTATATTATAATATTTAAAAATATCTACAATAGAAAGGAGGAAAATATGAACCCATCTGGTTATACACTTGATTTTGTTATACCACAAGGTCCTACTGGACCTGCAAATGGATTAAATGCTTATGGAGGAAAATACAACAATACATCTCAAACACTCAATTTATCAATTGGTTCTGCAACTCAAATACCACTTGCTAACAATTTACCAAATTTAAACACAACTTATACTCCAGCAAATAGTATTACTGTAACACAAGCTGGAACTTATGAAATAAATTATTTCAGTAATGTGTCTGCAGCTTTAGGTACAACAGTTACTCAAGCAGTTAGAATTAATGGAACTAATATTCCATCAACAGTTATATCAAGAGCACTTTCTGTCGGCGTTGGATCTATCTATAGTGGTAGCACTATTGTTATTTTAGCAGCTGGCGATGTAATTGATATGGCTGTATCTGCTCTATTAGCACTTGGCTTAACTTTAGGAAATGGTGTAAATGCAACTCTTACTGTAAAAAAATTAAATTAAATATTTACAGAAAGGATTAAGTTTAAAAAAACTTAATCCTTTTCATTACCTATTTTTATACAATTCTTTTACTTCTGCTAAAGCTTCATGTGTACCAACATCAAACCAGCATCCCTCAAATGAAAATACATATACTGGTTCTTTTTGGTATAAATAACTTAAAAAATATCCTGGTGCATCTGGCTTATTTCCTTCTTCTAAATATTGTTTTAAAACAGATACAATATGTTTTGGATAAAAATAAACTCCTAATGATTTAATATTCCCTTTTGGATCTCGTGGCTTTTCTTCAAAGCCGATAATTTGATTATTTTCATCAGCTTCTATAACGCCTAACCTTGTTAACAAATCTTTATCCTCTTCATATTGTCCTCCTACTACTGGAGCTTTTTTAGCATAATAAAATTCCATTGCATCTTTTAAATTAAAATCAAATAAATTATCACCTAATACAATCATAATATCATCTAAAATATTTTGGGAATTAATGGTATATTGTATATCTCCTATCGCACCTAATCTATCATCATTACTTGTTGTATAGTCATTAATAACAGTAATTGGCTTCTTGTTATTTAATTTTGTTGCCCATTCTTCAAAACAATTATAAAACCTTTCGTTTGTAATTAAAAAGATTTCATCAATTTCTGTTAATTCATTAATTTGCTCTACTGTATAATTTAATAATGGTTTCCCTTCTTTTATTTCCAATAAAGCTTTTGGATAATTTTCGGTTAATGGATATAATCTAGTTGCATAACCTGCACATAATAAAATACATTTCATTTTTCCTCTTCCTTTCTATTTTAATATGTCACTCGCTTTAGCATTCAATTCTAATCCTGCACTTCTACCTAACAAATATGCATAGTAGCCTGCTGCTCCAATCATTGCAGCATTATCTGTACAATATCGAATAGCTGGTACAGTTAAATTAATACCTTCTTTTTCACATAATTTTTCTAATTTTTCTCTTAATCCCTTGTTTGCCGAAACACCTCCAGCAACAATTAGATTATGAACATGATATTCTTTTAATGCTCTCATTGTTTTTTTGGTTAATATTTCTACTACCCTATTTTGAAATGAAGTAGCCATATTTTCTGGAATAATTTTATTTCCTCTTTGTTCTTCGTTATGTACTACATTTATAACTGCACTTTTTAACCCACTAAAACTAAAATCGTAACTATCATCATCTTTTGGAAGAGGTAAGTCATAAGTATCATTCCCTTTATGTGCATAAGCATCTACTAAAGGACCACCAGGATAAGCAAGTCCAATCACTCTAGCAACTTTATCATAAGCTTCTCCTACTGCATCATCTAAAGTACCACCAATACGTTCAAAAGAATAATCTTCTTTCATATAAATTAAATCAGTATGTCCTCCACTTACCACTAATGCAATAAGCGGAAATTCTAATGGTTTCACTAAATTATTAGCATAAATATGCCCAGCAATATGATGAACTGGAATAAGTGGTTTTTGATATATATAAGCAAGTGTTTTGGCTGCCTGCACTCCAATTAACAATGAACCAATTAATCCTGGTCCATAAGTAACAGCTATAGCATCAATCTCTTCCATCTTCATATGTGCTTTATTTAATGCTTCTTCTATTACTAAAGTTATATTTTCAATATGTTTTCTACTTGCAATTTCTGGAACAACTCCTCCATATAAAGCATGAATATCCATTTGTGATAATACAACTGTAGCAATTTCTTCTCTTCCATTTTTAATAATTGAAACACTTGTCTCATCACAACTAGATTCAAACGCTAAAATATAAATATTATTCATCTTTTCACCTTAATTCTTTTCTCATCATAAGCCCGTTTTCTTCTCCATAATAATTTTTTCTTTGGTTGATTACTAGATATCCATTTTTCTGATACAGTTGCTGTGCAATCTTATTATTTTCTCTTACTTCTAAAAATATAGATTTAGAATTATATTCTTTTGCCTTATCTTCCATTTGTTGCATTAAATACATGCCATATCCATTTTGCCTTGATTCGGGTTTAGTATAAATTGCTTCTAATTCTATTTCATCTAATAAAATAATGAAAGAAATAAAAGCATTTATTTTTTGATCTTTTTCTAAGACATAAATGAAACGATAAGATTGTTCAAAAGATTTTTCATCAAATTCTAACATACCCATTTGTATTAAAAAAAAGTTTATACATTTTAAATCTTTACTTTCTGCTTTCCTAATTATTACCATTATTTCTTTTTTCCTCTGCTTCTGTTAACTTTAAATAATTTGGATTTATCTTATGACAGTTTCCCACTCGGTCATTTTTATGTTTTTTTACTATTTTTATATAATCTGGATTAGGTCTCATTGTAGCTATCTTTTCAAACATATCATAACTAACAAAGGAAATGTTAGAAAAATCTGGATATTGCTTTTTTAATTCTTCTATTTTTAGATATTTATCTGGCATTATTTCTTCTAAATTAGATGTATATCCACCTGCATAGACACTCTCTCTTCTAGCATCTATTAAAGCAAAAATTTGATTTTTTTCAATATTTTTTGTTGAAGCTAGCAATTCTAAAGAAGAAATTGGAATTAAATCTATTTTTAATGCCCAAGCCATAGTTTTCGCAATCGTCAATCCAATGCGAATTCCAGTAAACGAACCAGGGCCAACTACTACAAATATTTTATTTAAACTTTGAGGAATACAAAGTCCATCTTTTAATACTTTGTCTATCATAAAAAAAATTTTTGAAGATAAATCTTTAGCATTATTTTCTTCAATATTTGATATTATTTTATTATCATCTAATAAGGCAACACTAGAAGTTGTAGTAGCTGTATTAATGATTAAGTATTTCATAATACAGCCTCACATAAATCTTCATATTTTTTCCCATATGGTTTTAAAATCAATATTCTTTTATTTTCATCTACAATTTTGAATTTTATATCTAGACGTTCTTTTGGTAAAATGTTTTTAATTGTATCTGCCCATTCAATGACAACAACGCCACCTTTGTTAAAATATTCTTCAATCCCAATACCTTCTACATTACCATCTAATCGATATACATCCATATGATATAAAGGAAGTTCTCCATCATATTCTTTGATGATAGTAAATGTTGGAGAAGTAATATTTTGATCTATTTCTAAAGCATTTGCAATCCCCTTTGTAAAAATTGTTTTCCCACTTCCTAGTTCACCATCTAAACAAATGATCATATTTGGAAATTTTTCTGATTCAAAATTTTGTGCTAATTCAATTGTTTCTCTTTCATTACGAGTTGTAATTTTGTATTCCATTCTATATCACCATTCTTATTATAATAAAAAAAAATTATTTGAGCAATACTTTTTTCTCTAAATTAATATAAGAAAAAAAATTATTGCCATAACACTAATAAACTCTGTCTATTTTGTGTAAAAAATAGGCAAAAATAATAAAATAGATTCTGACAGTTAAAATGTATATGTATTCA
>CANSDD010000096.1 GCA_947645535.1 uncultured Mycoplasmatota bacterium | reverse complement strand
AAACAATATCTTAGTGATACAAAACTTCTGCATAATTTTTATCAAAAATTAAAGGAATATTATGAATCTTTAAATGGAAAATTTTTCTTATAAAATTCTTTATGATGAAGAATTATTATTTGATGTTATTTTTTTAGAAGGAAAAGTATCTATCACTGGAACATATTGTGAAAGCCAAGGTAATTCATTAAATTTTTAAAATCTCTTTAATAAAGAGTAGCTTTTTTTCCACTTCTTTGTTATAATGAGAAAGTAAGAGAGAAACTAAATACTTAGGAAGTAAAAAATATTCCTGAGTATTTTTTTCGCAAAATGATTCGCAAAATAATAGACAATTATATATATTTGTATTATAATAAAAACCAATTTTTAAAGGGAGGTGTTTTAATTGGTTAAATCAGATTTACCAGTTATTTTATTAAGAGGAATTGTATTACTTCCAAATAATGAGTTACGTTTAGAATTTGATAATGATGAAAGCAAAAATATTATCGATTTAGCGCAAGTTTTTCATGAAAATCATCTTTTGGTAGTAAGTAGTAACGACCCATTAGAAGAATCCCCTGATAAAAAGGAACTTCCTAAAAAAGGAGTTATTTCTGAAATAACTAGAAAAATAGAACTTCCTAACGGAAATATTAGAGTCGTTATTAAAGGAATAGAAAGAGCAGAAGTTTTTGAATATTTAAATCTAAACAAAAGTACTGAAGTATTAGAAGCAATCGTCTCTAGCACTCCAGAAGAAGGAATAGAAGAAAAAATAGAAACTGTTATGGTAAGGAAAATATATAGAGAATTAGAATCTTATATTAAACAAGTACCTTACATGAGTAATAGTATTTTAGGAATAATAGAACCAATAAAAAAACTATCAATCATGACAGATTTAATAGTACCTCACCTGCCAGTAGAATTGTCTCGTCAACTTGATTATTTAGAAGAAGAAAAAGTAATGAAGAGAGCTGAAATGATACTGGAAGATATTTATCAAGAACAAGAATTATTTGATATAGAGAAAAAAATAGATCAAAAAGTAAAGAAAAGATTAGATAATAGCCAAAAAGACTATTTATTACATGAGAAAATCAATGTAATTAAAGAAGAGTTAGGAGAACATTCTATTAAAGAAGATGAAGTAAATAGCTTAAGAAAAAATGCAGAAAAATTAGAAGCTCCAAAAGCAATTAAAGAGAGAATAGAAAAAGAAATACATTATTATGATAGTATACCTTCTATGTCTCCAGAAATTACAATGATTAGAACATATATTGATTGGTTATTAGAACTTCCTTGGAATAAAGAAACAGAAGATAATCATAATTTAAAAGAAGTAAAAGATGAACTAAATGCATCACACTATGGACTGGAACAAGTAAAAATGAGAATTATTGAATATCTTGCTGTTAAAGAAAGAACAAATGAATTAAAAAGTCCAATTATTTGTCTTGTAGGTCCTCCAGGCGTAGGAAAAACGACTTTAGCGCTCAGCATTGCTCATGCTATGCATAGAAATTTTGTGAAAATATCAGTAGGTGGAGTAAGTGATGAAGCGGATATTTTTGGACATAGAAGAACTTATGTGGGGGCAAATCCAGGAAGAATAATATCTTCTTTAAAAAAAGCACAAAGTAATAATCCAGTCTTTTTAATTGATGAAATAGATAAAATGCGAAAAGATATCAAAGGAGATCCTTCAAGTGCCTTATTAGAAGTATTAGATCCAGAGCAAAATGCCTTTTTTACAGATCATTATATCGAAGAGGAAGTAGATTTATCAAAGGTGATGTTTATTGCTACTGCAAATTATATTGAAAATATTCCAGAACCTTTACTAGATAGACTAGAAATTATTGAATTATCTAGTTATACAGAATTTGAAAAAATTGATATTGCAAAAAAACATTTGCTTCCTAAAATTTGTAAATTACATGGAATTGATAGTGAAAATGTTCATTTTACAGAAGAAGGAATTTTATCTATTATTCGTTATTATACAAAAGAAGCTGGAGTAAGAGAACTAGAAAGACAACTATCTAATATTATTAGAAAAATAGTTACTTCTCTTGTTCTTAACAATATTAAAATGAAAAAATTAAATATTACTGGTAAAAATATTCAAAAGTATCTTGGAAAAAGAAAATATTCTTATATATCATTAGAAAATGATTATCAAATAGGAGTTGTGACAGGACTTGCTTATACAGCATTTGGAGGGGATACCCTTTCTATAGAAGTCAATCATTATGATGGAAGTGGGAATTTAGTACTTACTGGTTCTCTTGGAGATGTCATGAAAGAAAGTGCGAAAATAGCTTTATCTTATATCAAAGCCAATCATAGACAGTTTAAAATTGGATATACCTTATTAAATACAAGAGATATTCATATCCATGTACCAGAAGGAGCAATTCCTAAAGATGGACCATCAGCAGGTATTACCCTTACAACTGCTTTAATCAGTGCTTTAACTGAAAGACAAGTAGATAAAAATATTGCAATGACAGGCGAAATCACACTTCGTGGTACTGTACTTCCAATAGGAGGACTCAAAGAAAAGAGTATTGGAGCACATAGAAATGGAATAAAAAAAATCATCATTCCTTATGATAATTTAAAAGATGTAGATGAAATACCAATTGAGGTAAAAAATGAAATTACGTTTATTCCAGTAAAAGATTATAAAGAAGTTTGGAACCTTATCTTTAAAGAGAAAGTGAAAAGTGGTAGTCATGAACAAGAGCAGTTATTATTATAAAAAACTAGGTCAGTCAATTTTATTTTCTGAAAAAGAATGGCGAGAAATTGTAGATGATAATGATCCACATGATAATATTTTTAGTGAAGACTTTTTGAAAAACTTTAGTGAATTATTATCGATGTATTATAAAAAAGAATGTTTAGAAGAAACTGAAATAAAGAATTTATTTATATTATTAAGTGATTTAAGAACATATTATCCTTATAAAACAAGAACAGAAAAAGCGAATATTTTTGAACAAATTAACGATATGATTCGCCTTGGAAATAGAATGAAAGGCAAAGGAGCCTTCGCTTTTTATTTAGAAGAGTATCAAAAGAGATATGGGATATATGGGAATGGCAAACAGAATATTGAAGATTTTATTGTAAAATATTATATTTACTGTATAGATGGAGATATGCATGCTATTAAACAGGATTTGGCTGCAGATATTTATACATTAACATTATTATTTAAGAGAATTGAAGATTTATCAGAAACATATATTGATAATTTATTATTATCAGATTTATTGCTTAGTACAATTAATGCAGTAAGTATAGAATATCCAAAAATTATACAAGACAGCATTATTAGAACACAATTTTTATGGATACTTAGAAAAAATAAAGAATTATTAAAGAAAAAAGATGTAAAAAGCGGAGATTATATTAATGATATGAATTTTAAAATTCAAAATCATTTAGTCTTAAATAGGCTGCAAAAGATAAAATAAACAGCATGAAAATGTCGCTTAGTGTAAAGAGTTTTGGGGATTTTTAGTAAAAAAACTAGAAATTCCTTTTTTATAGTTTAATGAAAGTATTGGCCAATAGAAGGAGTAAATAATTTATTTTTGTATGTAGGAATAAAAGTTTTATAACGGTCAAAAATATCAAAGTTTAAATGTTCAATAGAAATGTGTTTTATTTCTGTAGAATTAAAGTTAGTAAGACATAAGTGTTTAATATTTTGTTTATTGATAAAAGCAAGACGTAATCTGATTATTTTCCTAAGCATGTTATAAGAATAACCTTTCGGTCTAGAAGAAGTCAAAGCAGCAATGTTATGTGATATTTGAGATTCCATAGGATAGCTCATTCTGTATTGATAAAGTCTTCTGATATCGTTCCAATTAGAAATAATATAATCGTATTTTTTATTGATAGCATCTTCACGTTTAGGGTGTTCAGATTTTATAAAATGAACTAATTGATTAAATGCCCTTTTATTGTCATTTAAAATATATCCTAATAGGTATTTTTCATAATCTGAATTCATAGCTAAATGATGAAGTGCCTGCTTAAAATGGAATTTATCTAAACAATAATAAACTTGTGTAGTAGATTCAAATTTATAATACTAAAGTTCTTTGGGAGTATCAAGAGGATTTAAAGAAGCTTCTGCAATATTAGAAGTTAAAATAATAT
>CANSDD010000095.1 GCA_947645535.1 uncultured Mycoplasmatota bacterium | reverse complement strand
TTAAAATAAATTTAAATATAATTAAAATATTATCTATTATACTTATTTATTATTCTTATATATTTAGTAGAAGTATCGTGCTATGGGGTATAGTAGCATTCTTCCATAGGGTATAGAAGTATTTTGCTATACCTCACTCGTTAGATAGATGTTTCTTTGATAGTTAATTGTTTCAACTCTTATATAATTTGCTTTTCTTAAATTACTGATAGATTTTGATATTGTCCTTTTTGATAGATTTACTTTTTTAGAAATATAGTCATTACTTGCATAACAATAACCTAAATTATTAGTTAGTGCTTTAATAACTCCATATACAAGTTTATCTGTTGAGTTTATAGAATTACTTTTAACTATGGAATCGTCTAGTATAATGCAACCCATAGCTTATAATCCTATTTCATAATCGTGTTCTTTTTGTTTTAATTCATCTTGATAAGTGATTTCTTTGGTAGAAGAATCATAGTTAAAATATAAGTGTTTATCTTCTTTATCAATTACTTTGATATTATCTCTATCAACGAGATAGATTTTAAATTCATCTATATTTAGATTTTTCTTTAAATAATCTAAAATATGATATTGTGAGATAGTAGCAACTCTGTTCTTTAAAATATCTTCTTTGTTTAATTCTCGCATAGACATTCTCCTTTCTTTTAAAAATTTAAACAACAAAAAACTTGTATCATCTACAAGCCATCTTCAAAAATAGACATAGTTATCCTAGAGGCATTATTTTAAATCTTCGCCCCTAAGATTATATTTGAAATAACACATAGTATTTTTTAAAACCCCTTAATTCTTTTTTGCTTTGTTCTTTGAATTATGTCTTATTTCAAACTAGATTCGTTCTATTACTAGAACTGGTACTAACATAAGCCTTTCATCTTACTGTACCTTACTTAACTACGTTCCTATAAACTTTTTAGTTAAGTGTTATGGTGTACATTCCTGTTGCATATTCTTGATATACTAGATATTTTAATTGTTCTAATATGTCTAAACTCTTTTTCAAACCCTTATTTTTAATTTTAATAGTTTGTTGTATTTCTCCTATATTTATATCTGTAATAATCCTATCAAATCCTTTTGTATAAATATAAGAGTAAATATACTTGGTTTCTTTTGGAATTCTTTTATCTTTCCAAATCTTCTGTGGTACTTCTAGATGTTTAATCTTCATTCATAGATTTCCTCCTTTCTTTTAAATGATTAACATTTTGAAATAATGTGTTAAATTTAATTAACGCTATTAATATACATAATAATTACTATCTTGTCAACACTTTTTGAAACATTTTTATTTAAAATGTTGATTTTATTTAACATATATGCTATTATTAGTGCAAGAGGTGTTCATTATGCAAGAAAAAAGAATTGGTGAAATTATTGCTGAAGCTAGAGAAAAAGCAAACCTTTCACAAAGGCAACTTGCTAAAATTGCTAGTATTAGTAATGCTCAACTATCTAAAATAGAATCAGGAGAAATTGAAACTCCAAACCCTAAAATGCTTAGAAAGATAAGTCAGCATATCAATGTAAATTACAATGAAATGATGTATAAAATAGGGTTAGGTATGGAAGTTAGTCCTTTAAATCCATTTATTAAAGATTATTATAATAAAATGACTTTAGATGAATTAAATGAAGCTGAAATCAATGTTTTAGGTAGTATTACTAATTTAAAGCAATTAGTTAAGTCATGTGAAGAAAATTTAAATAAAGACATAACCCAAAGTGAAAAAGAATTACTGCTACATACAATAGAAGATACCAATTATCAAATTACTACGTCAAATGAAATTGTAAATTTAATACAAAGTTTAAAAGTAAAGGAGAGAAATAAGAATGCAAAAAAGTAGAACTCTAATAAGAAATATTGGAATTGTATTATTAAATATTTTTATGGTAGTAAGTTTAGTGTTAGTTTTAATGCTTAAAAATGATTATGGTTATAGATTATATTGGGTTATTACACCATTTCTAATGGTACTCGTATTATTAGTAATCAAAAAATGGAGTGCAAGAGGATTAAATGCTGATACAGAAGAATCAAAAGTAATTCAAAGATCCTTTGATGATACAACAACTTTATCAACTGTATTCTTTGGTATTATTTATCTATTTATTCAAGGTGTAGAATGTATTAGAAAAGATATAATAAATAATCCTTATATCATAATTGGATTCTTTATTGTAATGATTATCTATGAAGCATTTACTTACTTATCAATATATGTAGCTAAAAGAGATACTGCAAGATTACTAGAAAAGAAATACAACCATAAAAGAAAATAACCTTTTTTGCTTTTCGTAAGATTAGCAATTAGGTTATTTTCATAAGAAAAAAGCTATCACGTTTTGTCAGCTATGCTGATGAAAGTGGTAGTCTTTTTTTGCTTTTTATGAAGTCGCAAGACAAATAAAAAGGCAACAATATTACAATATGAAATTTTGTAATATGTTGCTTAATTGGGTTTCCAAAGGATCACCTTTGGCACACGATATCTAAGTTGGCTCTGCCGACTTAGTAGTGTGTTACCTACTTGTCATAAAGTAGGTTTATCGCCAAAATCCATTAGTTACGAAGTTTCTTTTGGATTTTGGCTTAAATTATTCCTCATTTAAACTTTTTATATCTTGTAATTCAAATCTGTATTTTTGACCATTTTTATTTATTTCATCCATAAACATATCATAAGGTCTACACCATAGTTTGTTATCTCCATATAAAGCTCTATAAGCCACCATTTTTTCACAGGTTTCACTATGGTAAATTATATCTTCAACAATATATAAATCTCCTTTATAATGCTTGTAAACACCTTTAATTTTTAATTCTCTCATATAAATAATTCCTCCTAAATATTATTTTGCAACACTTTCTATATCTTGTAATTCAAATCTATATTTTTGCTCTACATTAGGATATTTTTCGTGATCTACTTCACTTAAAAACATATCCATTGGTCTAATCCATAGACTTCCATCACCATATAATCTTCTATAAACAACATATTTTTCTTTTGTTTCTGAATGATTTGCAATATCAATAACTAAGTAATAATCTCCTTTAAAATGTTTATAAATACCATTTATTCTAATTTTTCTCATAATTTACCTCCAATTTGTTTATTACTTAAATTCTTCAATTTTCTCTACTTTTACTACAATAGCACCTTTTGGCTTTGTAGCACCAAAAGGAGTAACTTCACCATTTGAAAAAAATGTTTTATTACAAAAATCATAATACTCTCCATCAGTATAGAATTGACCTTTACCAAAAATTCTCAATCCAATCCATTCTTCGTTAAAAGCTGTTAAAACTACATTTGAGTTATGTTCAATATTTTTTTGAGTATTATTCATTTCATTAACTGATATTATTATTTCATTTTGTTTAATTACTCTTACATCAGAAGCAACTGATAAATTAGGATTATTACTACTATTTACTGTTGCAATATGAATAGGTTTTCCATCAATCAAATCCTTATAATCAAATAAATTCATTATTTTCCTCCTTCATATAATTTTATCCATCCAAGTTTTAGCCATAAATCAATTTCTTCATAGCATCCAACATTTTGACTAGGGATTTTGAAAATTACTAATTCAATATCTTTATTATAAATTAACTTTTGAGATAATCCAAAAAGCAATTCAGCATAGGCTTCATATCCAATATATCCAACTATACCATTCTTATCTTCATTCATTAAAAACAAAATGTCTGTCTTAGTAATGTTTTCTAAAAATTCAGTATGGATATTGGGGTATAATTCCATAAATTTTGATTCTTCAATTGCTCTTGGATAATCTAATATTTCACAGTTTTGACTTTCAAAAATTTTTAGCCATTTAGTTACTTCCTTTTGAAGTTTAGCACTACCAGCAATTACAACTTTCTTCATCTAACATCTCCTAATGTAACTTAAGTATCTTTTTTACATTATCATCAGCATTCCCAACTAATTGAGTAACTTTTGATAATTCATAAAATGCGACAGTATTTTCAATATTAAACTCTTCATCTGTAACAGAACACAAGAATATTTCTTTATTTAGTGCCATTGCCATTCCTAATTCAATATGAGCTCCTCTTCCTGCAGGTAATAGTATAATAACAACGTCAGAATCAATAATGCCTTGCGATTCTAAACTTGCATATCTTATCATATCGTCTCTAGATATATCATCACTAACATTTTTTACCCAATCATAAGTCTGCTCCCAACCATTTTCTTTTAATAATTTGGCATAGTGATTAACTAATTCACAATTTTTCATTCCTGATCCCACATAAAACTTCATTGTAATCCCTCC
>CANSDD010000094.1 GCA_947645535.1 uncultured Mycoplasmatota bacterium | reverse complement strand
GAAATATGGTAATAAATTAGGCTTATTATCATTTTTTATTGGAAAAATTTTCTAAAAATGATATTATAAAATACAAGAAGGATTATGTGCTTCTTATAAGAGAAATCTATATTAGAAAGGAAGTAATTTTTATTTTTTGAATATCTCGTTCATTAAAAAATAAAAAACAAAAAAGAAAATGAAAATAAATTTGGAATTTACATTAAAAAATAATATTATTTCAATGGAATATCATAGCTTTATTGTTAGTTTTTTTAAAAAAGCATTAGAATCTTATGATGAACAATTATATAAAGATTTATATCAAGAAGGAAATACTAAATTAAAAACATTTACATTCTCTGTTTATTTCGATTCTCCGCAATTTTGTAAAGAACAAATTATCCTAGGAACAAATAAAATAAGAGTTCATATTACTGATTATAATCTTCAAAATGGTTTGTTACTTAGTAATGCTTTAATGAATATGGAAAAAATCTCTTTTCCTATTACAAATAATGAAATGAAACTAAGTAGAATAATAACAGAACGATTAAACCTCTTAACAGAAGATAATATTATTATTCAGATGTCATCTCCACTCATTGTAAGAAATCATAATAAAGAAACAAATCAAGATAATTATTATACCTATCAAGATTCAGAATTTAAAGATACACTAAAATTAAATTTAAAGAGTATGATTGAAAAATTAAACTATTCATTTTCAGTAGATGATTTTGATATAGTTCCACTAAAAAATAAAAAAACAGTTGTAAAGTTATACCATCATTCAATGAATGCATCATTAGGAATATTTCAATTAAAAGGAAATCCAGAATTACTAGATTTTTTATGGAAAGCGGGAATTGGTAGTCATCGTTCCAGTGGATTTGGAAGTTTTAAAATTTTAAAATAGGAAGGAGGAAGAAAATGAAAGAATGGACATTATTTCGAATGAATGACTTTCTAGGAAATGCAGGAATAATAGGATTATTAAAATTATTAAATAAAATTGATTCAAAAGCAGAAAATTATAAAATAGAAGATATGCAAGTAGAAGTTAGAACAAAACTATTACTAGAAACAGATTTAACTGGGGCTTATTTTGATACTTTAATTGATGAATATGAAGAAGAATGTATCTATAATCGCATTTTGAAAAAAATAATTCTTTTAATACAAGAAGAAAATAAGCAAGATAAAAATTATCAAAAAGAATTAAAAGCATTAAAAAAAGATTTAGAAAGCAATCGATATAAAACAGGATATGAAACAATTAAAGATAAACTTGATACATCAAATGATTTATATGAAGAATTAAAACGACTATTAGTATTAAAAGAAAGTGATGAAATAACAGAATGTTTACTACAAATTAACACGTTATTAAATCATAAAATAATCAAAGAAACATTTTATATGAAAGATATTGCCTATTTTATTATCAATAACTTTTGGGAGAGTAAAAGCTTTTTAAATCGTAATAACACAAAAAAAGATATGAAAGAAGTTCATAGGGCAGAAATAGAAGAGGTATTAAAACAATATTTAAAAGCAGAAGATAAAGGAAAAAATATTTGTGTAGAATGTGGAGATGAAATATCAGGTAAGAGTAGCATATCTTCATCTTTCATAAATGATTTTTCAGAAGATTTTGCACGCAAAAATTCTAATTATTGGAATTTTAAGCCTAATTGCTTTTTCTGTCCAAAATGCTTATTTCTATATACCTTAATTCCATTAGGTTTTACTAAAATGGGACAAAATTTTTTATTTATTAATGCTAATGATTCATTAGAAAATTTAATATTTATGAATAGTGGGAAATTGGAAGTAGATGAGCAAAAAGACAATAATAATTATCATTATTTGTATAATCAAGTATTACAAACATTGAATGAGAAAAATATTGGGCGAGTTAGTAATATTCAAGTTATTACAAGAAGCATAGAAGAAAATGAATATCGTTTTGATATTATCAATAATTATATTTTAACTTTACTAGGTGAGTGCAAAAAAGAATTGCAACAATTATCAAAATATAGTTATATAAAAGATACAGAAGGTTATAGGAATATCTATGAAGAGGTATTACTTCATTTATTATACAATCAAGAACTATATCGTTTATTAAACGAACTACTATGTTTTGGACTTAATACTAAAAATGAATATGTTATTCACTCATGTAAACTAATTTATCAAATAGAAGAAAGGAAAAAAAATATGATAAATAAAACTAATAAAAATTATTATAGAGTAGCGAGAGATGGTAATGAATATAGAAAATCTATGGAAATAAATGGTAAAGATGATGCAACTGTTGGAATTTCCTATAAAATGTTAAATGCATTAAAATGTCAAGATTGTAATCAATTTTTAGATATTGTGATTCGTTTATCAAATAGTTTAAAAAGAAATGTTCCAAAAGGACTTATTGCAACATTAAATGATATAGAAGAATTTAAAAGAATTGGTTATGCTTTTGTATTAGGATTTAGAGGAGGATACTATACAAAAGATGAAAATGAACAAGAACTAGATGGACAACTTTTAGAAGAAAAAATGAATCAAGAGTTCAAAGAAGGAGGAGAAGAAAATGAATAAAAGAAATGGATTAACACTTTCTATGATATTTAAAGCAGAAAGTGCAAATTATGGAGAAGGTTATCGTAACTTAGCAGTATTAAAGAAAATGACAAGAGGGGACTTTAAGGAATATACTTATATTTCTAGGCAGGCTTTAAGATACAATATGGTAGAACAATTAAATTGGAATAATACTCCAGTTACAGCTCAAGGATCTGGAGACTCAAAAGTAGTACAGTTTGCACCAGAAGCTACAATAAAAGATTATCCTGAAATTGATTTATTTGGCTATATGAAAACAACATCTAAAAATGAAGAAACAGGAAAAGTTGGAGGAGCACAAACGAGAAGTGCAGTAGTTAGACTTAGTAATGCAATTTCATTAGAATCATTCGAAGGAGATATGGACTATTTAACAAATATGGGTTTAGCAACTAGAGAAGGATTTAACAATGCTATTGCACAAAGTGAGATTCATCATTCTTATTATGGATATACAATTACAATAGATTTAGATAGAGTTGGAATAGATGGTGAACTTGAAATATCAAATGAAGAAAAAGAAAAAAGAATTGTAGACTTCTTACATGTAATAGAATTTTTGTATCGTGATATTCGTGGAAGAAGAGAAAATCTTTCGCCATTATTTATTATTGGTGGACTTTATGAAAGAAAAAATCCATATTTTGAACATCGTTTAATGGTAAAAAATAATAATTTAAATGTAGAGATAATTAAAGAACTTTTATCTGTACCTGAAATAAAAGATAATACACATGTTGGACTTTTAAATGGAATTTTCAATAATACCAAAGAAATTGAAGAGCAATTAAATACAACAACAATTCATCAAGTATTTGAAATTTTAGAAAAAGAAATTAAGGAATATTATAATGCAAGTAATTAAATTAGTTTGTAAGCAAACATTGGTCAATTATAGAAAAATGGCAAGTTTTAAAATTAAAGAATCTTATCCATTACCACCTTATTCTACAGTAATAGGAATGATTCATAAAGCATGTAATTTTACTGAATATCATCCAATGAAAGTAAGTATTCAAGGAACAAGAGAAGGACAAGTTTCAGATTTATATACCAAATATACATTTTCAGTTGATAAAAAGTATGAATCTGATCGTCATAACTTATGGGTAGAAGATAAAAATCACAAAAAATATGGAATTACTCGTGGAATAGGGTATACAGAACTTTTAACTGAAGTAGATTTAATCATTCATATAAAACCAGAAAATGAAGAAGAACTTATGACAATTTATGAAGGATTAAAAAATCCAAGTACTTATCTTTCACTAGGTCGTCATGAAGATTTATTAGATATTGTAAAAGTAGAAATACAAGAATGTATAGAGGCAGAAGAAATAGTGCATACAACACATGATATTTATATGCCAGTAGAATTTACAGAAAATCTTTCAGAAAATAATATAGAGATTGTAAAACAAATAAAAAAACATAAAGGAACAATTTATCATTTGCCAAAAGAATTTTATATTGATGAAAAAACGGGAATGAGAAAATTTAAAAAGCCAATTTTATCAAAGTTAGTTCCAATAAATGAAGGATTTAGAAATATGATAATTGATAAAGACAAAGATTTTGTTGTATTAGTTTAGCCTTGATTTAAGGCTTTTCTTTTTCTTAAGAAAGGAAGTTTGAGATGAAAGTAGAAGAAAAAATAGAATGTAATAATGTTATAGGAGAAATTTTGCCAAGAGTATTTTATGGAAAATCAAATCAAACGTTTTTAGAAGAACATACTCAATGTGTAAT
>CANSDD010000093.1 GCA_947645535.1 uncultured Mycoplasmatota bacterium | reverse complement strand
ATATTCTTATTACTTCATCTTTTGTAAGTGGATTTATAACAAGTTTTTTATTTACATGTTTATAACCAAATGGGGCTTTATTTGGAATATTTCCAACTTTGATAGCACCTGCCAAACCTATTTTAGTTCTCTCACTTGTTCTTTCTATTTCATTTTGACTAACTGTTGTTAATAGTCTAGCAACCATTCTACCATTTGCATTAGTAGTATTTATATCATCATTTGCACAATCTAAGTAAGCATTATTTTCCTCTAAAAATTTCATTATGTTTTCCCAGTCATAAACACTTCTTGTTAATCTATCTAGTTTTAACACAACAATAGTATTACATTTTTTATCTTTTATATCATCTTTTAATTCTTCAAATGCTGGTCGCTTGTTTCCAGTTTTAGCACTTATTCCAGCATCTTTATAGATTTTATAGATTTCATAACCTTTATATTCACACATAGCACGAAGTCTTTTTTCTTGTTCTGGTAAACTAAAACCTTCTCTGGCTTGATCTTCAGTGCTGACTCTTACGGAACACATATACCGTATTATTTTAAAACAGTTGATATCATCAATTTTGATTACAAAATAAATACCAATATTACTATTGGTACACAGTTAAAACAAGAAAAAGTCCATATTGATAAATTAGATGTTACGTTATCATTAGGACTTTAAAATAGCATATTTCACACTTAAATAATAATTGTTGAATAGAAAAACTACTGATTTATAAAATTATTTCAGTAGTTTTTTATCTAGTAAATCTCCATTGTTTAAAATAGGTACATTTTCCATCTTCGTTTAAAGATATTTGAAAAATACCATCTATTTCTTGTTTTGTATTATTTTGAGTCATTGTTCTAGTCATTTGCCAATTAATGATACAAACACTTTCGTTATAAGCAATAATCTCAAATTTATAATCAATATCTTTTTGATTATCAGCAACTATGTTCCATAAGTTTGTTACTTCATCAAAATTACTACATGGTTTATCTATTGGATTTTCATAATATTGAACATTTTTGTCTAATGTACTTAATGTTTTTTCCCAATCTAATTCTTTCCACGATTTCATAAACTCTTTTGTCCAATTTTCATATTTTTCTTTAATCATAATTTTCTCCTTTATTTTTTAATAGATTTATTAATTATATTTTCATTAAGTTTGAATATCTCTGATAATTCTTCTAAATGTTTTTCTCCTTTTTCAATCATGCTTTTTAGAAAAGGTGTCTGCTCATAAGTATATCTTTTAATTCTTAACGCCATCTTTGAAATAGTATATCGTAATCTCATTAACTGAAACATTTCATCAAAATTATCATAAACTGGAGTTTCACTAAAATATCCTTTTAAGAATGGTTTTATTCTTTCAGGATCAAAGAATGTTGACCAACAAGCTATTTCTTGAATAGGGTTTCCTGCAACACATTCATCCCAATCTATAATACCTGTTATTGTGTTGCCATCAGTTAATAAATTCCAGTCAGCAAAATCATTATGAATTAGAACTGACATATCTGAATTAAGT
This sequence comes from uncultured Mycoplasmatota bacterium, assembly GCA_947645535.1. Lineage (GTDB taxonomy): Bacteria > Bacillota_I > Bacilli_A > RF39 > UBA660 > MGBC102946. The sequence continues at coordinate 2,864 of CANSDD010000093.1, read as the reverse complement.
AAGTCATTATCATCAAATAATATTTTCATTTTATCTGCTACTTCTTTTGTTAAAATGTTATATGTTACTAATCTTTCAAGATTTTCTTCTAACCCTGCATTTATTGAATCTTTTAGTGATTTGTGTATTCCTTTTAAAGTACCATTTTTAGCTTGTTCGTTATCAAAAGGTCCAAATCCATTAACTCTTATTTTATGAAGGTTAGCCATAGTTTTTCCCATTTCAATAACAAGTTGTTCTTCTTTTTCAGGATATTCTTTTAAACAAAATTGAACTGTATCTCCGTTTAACTTTTCTATAACTTGATAAGAAATATCTTCTTCACTTTCTAATTCATGAATACAATAAGTTTTATATGCAGGAAGTCCATTTTTTAATGCAATTTGAGAAGCTAGACTTTCAACATAAAAATAACCATTTTTAACACCTTTTGGATGACATCTTATAATAACTTCTTTTCCACTTTCTAAAATTCCAATTCTTATTGAATTAACATTACCTAAACTAGTTTGAGCATTTTCATCAAAAGGTTTAATGTATGCTAATTTGTCATCCTTTAATTCTGTATTAATTTTATCCAACAATTCTTCATTAGTTATAGCTAAATGTCTATCTTTCCATATCATTGCTGCTTCTTCAGCACTTATTTTTCTATCAGTTTGCCAATAAAAACAATCTGTTCTATCACTTATTCTTTGATTTATCTCATTTAAATTCATAAGTTCCTCCCCTAAGTAATTCGTAAAAACGATTTTATAAGAAATTAAGTTTTTTCTTACCTAATATTATACACTATGATTTAATTTTTTTATAGTTAATCTCATATTTTTGTTATCGAAAAAATACATATATAGATAAAACTATTAAACTTTATATACATATCTATTCAATCAATTATATGAAAAATAACGATTATATAATTTCTAAGGCAACATTTTTTACCGAAAAATATCAGACATTTTATCCTAATTGACTTTAAACATTCAAGTGATACAATATAGTAGGATATGAAAAAATTGTATCTAGAGGTGCTACATTTAAATAGAAGTAGCACTTTTTTCATATTCAAATACTTACATCTCCATCAGTATTTTTCTGAGATGAATTGTTTAAGAATTTAAAGGGGGTAATAATTAAATGGAAAAGAAGTTGCTTACTGGATATGTAGAAGTCATAGAAATAAAATTGAATGTTCCAACTTAATTCATTATAAACAAGAAGAATTAGAAGACATATTTGTAATTGCTTATAACAAACTATTTCAAGATAGTGATAAATATATCAATTCATTTATGAAAAAAGTAAATGAAGTCATCAATCAAGAACAAGATAATCTTAATCATAAAAAGATACAAGATGAAATTACAAAACTTGAAATCAAATTTTCTAATTTGATTGATTTACAACTTGATGGTTCTATTTCAAAAGAGATACTAAACCAGAAAAATCTTGAAATTTCTAATAAAATTAAAGAGTATGAACAACAACTAAAAGATACTGAAAATGTAGAAATTACCAAAAAACAAAAACTTGAACAAATTGATAAAATAACTAATACGCTAAAACAATATAAAGGTCTTACAAAATTTAACGAAGAAGCCTTCAACTCCTTAGTTGATAAAATAATCATTGACGAAAAATCGGAAAATAGTGAAGAAGATTTTTACAAAATTAAATTCATTCTTAAAACTGGTGAACTAATCAATGAAAATCTACCAAACCGAAAACTAGATATAGGAGCAAATTTCGGAAAATATGGATTTACAATAACGAAACAAGAGTTAGAAGATAAAGAAAACAATGTGTCTGCCTATGTATTACAACGGCACTCTTATATAGATTCCTGCAATTTTCTTTTCTTCATTCATAAACTTTAATCCTTTCTTATTCTTCATCAAAAAAGAGGCGACAAAGACACTAGGTTTTATGTCTTTGACACCTCTATTTTTTCTTAATTAAATATAGTTTTTTATTTTCTTCGCTGATTGTTTCATATGATAACTTATAACCACCTGACTGATTCATTAATTGGTGGAATACATATACTAATCTTTGATCACCATAATCTATTTGTGGATACATTTCTGTGATAAATCCAAAATATAAATCTTTGAAATTTAAACTATTTTTAATAGCATTATAGATTTCATTAGTTTTTTCTTCTAATGTATCCTCTAAAAAGATAATCGTTCCAAATTCATCAATAGTTGGTGTACCATAACTATGTTTTGGATACAATCTTCTTACTGGTGTTATTTCAGAATGTAAAAAGCGATTATCATTATAAATTGATTTAGGAACCAAAATTTCACTATCTTCCAAATAACCATATGCCCCATCAATACCATATTCATCTAATTCTGAGTAAACTACTTTGTTAGATAATAAATATGGATTATATTCTGTTAAATCTTTTGATAATGATAATGGTGCTGATTGTAATAGTTCTAATACTCTTTGAGAATTGTTTGGATTAAATCCCTCTGATATCATATATTTTAACATTAATAAAGAATCTTTTTTTTCCATAATATCCCCCTTAAATTGAGGATTACTATATCATAAAAAACTATAAGTGTCAAATTTTTCTGATGCAAAATTAAGACATAATTCCCAGTTTTTACCTATTTAAAGGCGATTTTAGAAGAAGTTAGTACACTTTATATATAATTAGTTTATTTGCTTTATAAAATCTTCTAAATCTGATAATTTAATATTATTAGATAAATTTTCAACAAATATTTCATTTGAATAATTAAATGCTAGAAATGTAATACCTTTAATAATAATTCTATGAGGTTCAATGTAATTTAAATTTGTCTTATTAATTTTTCTAATATTACCATTAATAATAGTTGGAGTAG
>CANSDD010000092.1 GCA_947645535.1 uncultured Mycoplasmatota bacterium | reverse complement strand
ATAGAACCAATTTAGTAACAAATACATATAAAGGAAAACAGTATGAAAATATAAAACTAGATTTAAAGAATAGAACAATTATTTTACCAAAATTAAAAGAAATTAAAATAAGAGAATATAGACAGAGAGAAGAAATGAAAGGAAGAATCATAAATACAACAATATCAGGAGAGTAACAATAAATATTATGTTTAAAGGAATAGAAAAATATATGAAAGAGTTAGTATAAAGAACAAATAAAAAGATAGGAAGAGAAAATATATACGATAGCGACTATCGGAATTTAATTTTGTGGATCAGGTAGGTAACGAAGTCTATGAAGAATATTTAGGTGTGAACCTAAATAATTTAACACTTATTTTGAATTTGGTTCTTGACTTTATATCCATAAAATGATAAGGTAGCATTTGCAAAAAAGGAGGACATTTTATGGCAATTGAGAGGTTAACAGAAAAAGTAATGGAAACATATCAATCTACTATTTCATCCTTAGATGAGGTTTTAATAGGACAAAAAAATGTCAAAAAGGTGATAGCCAGTTCTATCCTTTGTGATTCTAATAGTAGAATATTATTAACTGGAAATACAGGGACTGGTAAGACAACATTATCAAAATTTTTAGGAAGTTCTTTTTGTTTAGAACGTATTTCTGTCACTTCTGATATGATACCTAGTGATATACAGGAACAATTGAGAAATAAACCAAGAATGAATTTTTTACAGATTGATGAATTTAATAGAGCTAGCGGAAAAGTACAATCAGCTTTTATTGAATTGTTTGCAGAAAAGCAAATGAGTATAGGTGGAGAACAATATAAATTTGATGATTTTTATGTATTTGCAACTCAAAATAGTGCTGATATATCTGGAATCTTTAATGTGCCACAAGCAGTATATGATCGTTTTGATGTAAATGTTTATTTTGATGATTTAACAGAAGAAGAAAAAAGATTCTTATTATTTAGTGAATTTGAACCTGCTACAATGAGCAGTTTATCTTTAGAAGAATTAAAACTTTGTAAAATAGCTGTATCAAAATTTCAATCTGGTAAAAGTGAGGAAGAAATAAAAAAAGATGCAGATGTGATGATGAAAGCATTTGAGATTATCGATAGTATGACCATAAAAGAGAAAAAATTGTTTGCAGGTTCTAACATTAGAGCACATAAATTTGCTTTAAAACTCGCTAAACTAAATGCCCTTGCAAATGGAAGAAATTATCTTTTATCAGCAGATATTGCTGACTTTGTCAATTATTTATATATGCATCGGATTGATCAAAATATTGCAAGAATTGGAGATTATGAAGTAGAAGAACGTTTTTATGATGTTAAAAAGAAAATCTTATCTATTAAAAGAAGAAAGTTTTAAAAAAGGGGAGTTACTATGAATCAAGTAGAGCGCATTCAAAAAGATTTGAATACTATTTTAAAGTATGGAGATTTGTATGATGTAATTTCAGAAAAAGAAGATTTGAAAATAAATAAAAGTCCTTTTGTAAAAAGTAATATTTTATTATTTTCGCGTATCTTGTATGCTGGATTAGTGGTTATAGAGAAAATAAAAAATAAGTTTACTCCTATTCAAAAAGTAAAAGAAGCAACAGATGAGATTAGAAAAACATTAGAAGTGAGAGTAGACATTGTAAAATCAAAAGAACTAAAAGAATTTTATGATGTTTTATTGATTTCTCATTTGCAAGTTTTGTATGAAGAAGATTATGTGTATGTAGAGAAATATATAGAAAATTTGAAAAAAATATTAAGTTTTTGTGAGTTATATAATATTGAGCAAATATTATTAAGAAAAAAAGATCTTGCAGAAAATTTTTATGGTATTGATTTAGGAGAATATGAAAATAAAAGTATTGCTCAAATTTATTATACAACTCTGCAATATGATTCAAATGAATTGTTTATTGTATTAGATAGGGAGCAGTTATTAGAACTTATTAAAAAAATAGAAATTGTAAGATATGATAAAAAAGTAATTACAGAATTAACTAAGAAAATTAAAGATATTGTAATAGAAAATGCAGTTAGCAAATTTTATTTATATGATGATATAGATAAGTTAAAAGAAACAGTTGCTAATCGTTTAATGCTTGAAATCAATAGTGATAATTCTTCTAAAGATAAAAGGATGGGAAAAATTTTTGAGACTGTTACAATAGAAGGAGAATATATTAAAGTAGTAAAAAGTAATCAAGAAGGAGAAATAATTTCGAACGCAATTATGACTTTATATGATTATTTAGAAGTGACCTCTTATCAAGCTTTGATAGAACAGTCAGAATTTGTAACAGATAAGGAAGAGATATTTCGAATTTCAGCACTTCATTTATACTTAATTCAAAATGAAAAGAAAAGACCGTTAAAAGAAAATACAACAATGACATTTTGCGATAAAGTTTATCATTCGTTCTGTGAAAAACAAAAAAATAATCAAAAGAAAGTATGGGGCACTCGTAGAAGAATCGATAAGTGGGGATATAATATTATTAGTACACTTTTTTCTATTCATTTTTATATTCTAGTATTCGTAGTTTATTTTCTAACTGGAGTTTCTTTAGACTTTGTAAGTGAACATTTATTTAATGTAGAGGAACCTATGGTACTTGAAACAATGGTTAAGACTCTTTTGAAACCATATAAATATTCTTATGAGTTAGAAAAAGAAATAATAGATACAATCATAGAAAAAAAGAATGAAATAGAATTGGATTTTGGAAAAGTGAGAACTGGAGATGCACTTTCTATTCAGGGACTATTTGATAAAGATGTTGATGAAGATACAGCAATTGCAACAATTCAAATAATTGACGATTCTTTTAGGAGCTATATGCCTACTTATTATGCAAGTGGTTATGGAGAAAGTGGAATTTATAAAAAAGGAGAATTAAATTTTGATATTGTAAGTGACTTTATTTCTCCTACCGATTTAGAAGAAGCTGGATATTTATTTGAAGTAAGATTTGATGTTACTAGAAAAGATATAAAAAGTTTTTTAAATGGCAATGAAATTAAATTTCCCAAAGTACTTTATCCAGTTGGCATGCAGTATGCAATCAGTAGAGTTACAATTATGGATAATAAGGATGAAAATAAATTTGTAGTAATTGATGCAAGTACAGTAAAAGATAATGTTCTGACCAATGAAGAAGTAGAGCTATTATTATCTATGAAAAGGCCAGAAGTACGTTATGGATATGGTTTTGGCAATCAATATTCTAATTTATTTTTAGAAAATTTAGGAGAGAGAGATAACTATACAAGCTTATCTTTAGAAAAGGTTCGAAAAGCGATATTAGATGGTCTTGGATTAAATGAAGAAGCTGAAATGGATGAAATTTATACAGCAATAAAAAATAAAGATTATTCTACCACTCCCATTAAAGATGCTAAATTAAGTCATAAAATTAAAAAAATGGATGAAAAAGAGTATTTTGAAACAATTGCTTCTATGGACTCTTTGATTTGTAATTTAGCAGCTATGCTTGCAGTAGAAGTGAATGAAAATCTTACTTATGTCGTTGGATATGCTAATATAGATGGAAATGATTTTATTACAGCTAATGAATGTCATGCTTGGGCAATGGAGCCATCTGGAAGTATTATTGATGTAACACCAAGTAGTACAAATGAAGAAGATGATAATATAACTGCAAGTATTATAAAAGAATGTATAGATTTTGGAATTCGTCATCATCTACCTTTTTATCTGATTGCTACAATTGTAGCTTTTGTAATAAAAAAATATTTCGGAAAAGATATTATAATGCATATTAAAATAAATGAAATAAAAAAAGTATTAGGTAATCCAAATAGCTATAAAACATATGCTAAAATAAAAGATATATTATATGGTGAAAGTAATATTCCGTGTGAAAAAAACATAGAGGAATTTATTGATATGATTGATAAAGAATTTGCTTCATTAACTTTAGAAGAATTGCAAGAATTAAGAAGTATGTTACACAGTAGTTTAAAAGGAAGTGAATTGCATCAAGCAAAAAAAATGATTAAAGAAATTCCTTATATAAGAGAACATTCAGATGAATTACAGAAAGTATTTTATAAGGTGAAAAAATAAAAAATATGTGAAAAAGCATATTTTTTTTTGAAGTTTATAAGGTTTTTAAAACGTTTTATTGAATAATGATAGTAGAGGGGATTGGATTGATAAAGATATAATGTTCTATTATAATAGATATGTCAGTAATCCTCTTAGAAAGGAGAAAACTGTGCAAGAAAATAAAATATATGGGCTAAAATCAGATTTACTTTTTTAAAATGTATTTGGTAAAGAGAAATATTTAAAACAATTCTTTAAAGATATATTTTATGAAGACATTAAAGAGTTTGTATACTCAGATAAGGAAACATTTAAAGAAAATAGAAATTTAT
>CANSDD010000091.1 GCA_947645535.1 uncultured Mycoplasmatota bacterium | reverse complement strand
ATATCCAAATAAATTTACCTTAAGAGAACAAGAACTTATTATGTTAGCATGTAAGTATCATGATTATGGAAAAGTGAATACATTATTTCAAGAATATATGAAAACTGGAAAAAAGCCAACCGAATGGTTGCAACATGGATTTTTTAGCCCTTGTTTTATAAATTATAATGATTTTTCAAATGAAGAAGAATATTATGCTTTAGTAACTGCAATATTTTATCATCACACAAGAGAGTGTTTATATTTTAATCCTATAAAAAATACCTTTATAGAAGATTATAAAAAATATGTAAAAGAAAATGGAGAAAAATTTATTAAAAAGGAAATGAAAAATCAATTTGATTTATCAGATTTATTATTTGAATATCCTAATTATTCAGTAGTAAAATTACCATCAATAGACACATGGATTTTGTATTCTAAAATAAAAGGGATGTTAAATAGGTGCGATTATTCTGCAAGTGCTGGAGGTAGTATCATTGAAGAAAATGTATTTGAAAATGGTAAAACAGTAGCAGATATTATACTGGAACATTATCCAAATTTAAGAAAATCACAAGAATTTGCTTTAAATCATAAAGATAAAAATATTGTTTTGATTGCTCCAACTGGGAGTGGAAAAACGGAAGCTGCTTTACTTTGGATAGGTGAAGAAAAAGGCTTTTATACATTACCACTTAAAGTAGCAAGTACTGCTATTTATCATAGAATTAAAGATAAAGATAGTTATCATTATTCAAAAGTGTCATTACTTCATTCTGATGCATTAGACGCTTTAATTGATGAAAAAAAAGCAACAGAAGATAATACAGTAAAAATGCTTTATGAAGATTACCAAAGAATGAAACGGTTATCTTATCCTCTTACTATTTGTACTGTAGATCAGATATTTAAATTTCCTTTTAAGAGTTTAGGACAAGAACAATTTCTAGCTACTCTTTCTTATTCCAAAGTAGTGATTGATGAAATACAAATGTATTCTAGTAGAATTTTAGCTTGTTTACTAGTAGGTTTATCTATGTTGATAAAAGCAGGTGGAAAGTTTATGATTATTACAGCTACATTTCCAGATTTTTTCTCATATTTACTAGAAAAAGAGGTAGGAAAAGGAAACTATGTGATAGAAAATTGTTCTGTAGATGATACATTATTACGTCATAGAATATTATTTTTAGAAAATGATTTTGATTATGAGAAGATAATAGAAAGTGCAAAAGATAGGAAAGTATTAGTTATTTGTAATAGTATTTCAAAAGCAACCGAAGTATATCAACAATTAAAAGAAATAAATGGAGATTTAACAAAAGGATTATTACATTCACATTTTATTAAGAAAGATCGCAAAGTATTAGAAGAAAAAATATTAAATTTTAATGAAAATGGTATTTGGGTTACTTCCCCTATTGTAGAAGCAAGTTTAGACATTGATTTTGATGAATTACATACAGAGATGTGTTCTGCTGATAGTTTATTGCAACGTTTTGGAAGATGTTATAGAAAAAGAAGTTATGATAAGGAGTGTCCTAATATCTATATTTATGATACGAATAATTCTTATATATATGATGAAGAGATATATAGGCGTTCTATAGAAAAAATAATTTCTTATCAAGGAAAATTATTATCAGAAAAAGATAAGCTTATTTATTTAAATGAAGTATATAAAATAGATGAGATAGAAAATACCAAGTACTATAAAGCAATAGATAAAGATTTAGAGTTAATGAAAACAATCTATCCTATGAAATATGAGAATGAAGAAGTACAAAACTTATTTAGAGAAATGTCAAATGTCAATATTATTCCAGATACTGTATTAGAAGAAAATAATTTAGAAATACAAAATTATATTCAGATTATAAATAATTCAAAGAGCTCTTTTGAAAAAAGATTGATAGCAAAAAAGCAATTATTAGAGTTTACATTATCTATTAGATATAACAGCTATTATAAAAAAGAGTATACAGAAATTCCAAGTACAGAATTATATCGTTTAAAAGGGGATTATAATTCAGAATTAGGATTTATAAAAGGAGAGGAAAAATTTGAAAGTAGAACATGTTGAAGATAAAAAAATAACAGGTTTAATGTTTGCTTATAGTTATTTATGTATGAGAAAATTGTGGTTTTATAGCCAAGGTATACAAATGGAACAAAATAGTGAAGATGTAAAAATTGGAAAATTGTTAGATGAAAATAGTTATAAGAAAGAAGATAAACATATTTTGATAAATGATTGTGTAAATATTGATTATTTAAAAGATGGAATTGTTTATGAAATAAAAAAGAGTAAAGCTGAAAAAGAAATGAGTGTTGCTCAAATAAAATATTATTTATATCATTTATGGAAAAGTGGAGTAGCAAGTCCAATAGGAATTTTAAAAATACCTTCTATAAAATATCAAGAGGAAATAAGTTTATTACAAGAAGATATTGAGGAAATTGAAAATCAACTTATAAAAATAAGAGAAATCATTTTGAAGAAGTGTCCACCAAGTTTAAAAGAAATAAAAGCATGTAAAAAATGTGCTTATTATGAGTTTTGTTATATTTAAATGTCAAAACAGTCTTATTATATATTTAGTTCAGGAGAACTAAAGCGTAGAAATGATTCTCTTACACTTTACGTAGATGGTATTTTAAAAAAAGATATTCCTATTGAGCGAGTAAAAGATTTATATGTTTTTTCAGAGGTAACATATAATACCAAGTTATTTCAATTTCTCGGAGAAAAAGGGATTACTGTCCATATGTTTAATTATTATAATTTTTATGTCGGCTCGTTTTGTCCAAAAGAAGTTTTAGTGTCTGGAAATGTATTAGTGTTACAAGTGGAACATTATTTGCAATATGAAAAAAGAGTAATGTTAGCTAAAAAATTTATTTCAGCAGCAATTTATAATATTTTAAGAAATTTAAAGTATTATCAAACTCGTGGGAAAGATTTAAAAGATTATATTGAAAAAATAGAAAATTTAGAAGAAGGTTTAGAAAGCTGCAATACAGTTCCTGAAGTTATGGGGATAGAAGGTAATGTTAGAAAAATTTATTATAGCGCTTGGAATACTATTTTGAATGTTGAAGTTGATTTTAAAAAACGTGTAAAAAGACCACCTGATAATATGATAAATAGTTTAATATCATTTTTGAACTCTATTTTTTATACTAAAGTATTAAGTGAAATATATCAAACACAATTGAATCCTACTATTAGTTATTTACATGAACCTGGGAATAAGAGATTTTCTTTATCTTTAGATGTATCCGAAGTATTTAAACCAATTATTGTTGATCGTACTATCTTTTCTTTGCTAAATAAAAAAATCATTAGTGAAAAAGACTTTGTAGAAGAAGACAATTTTTTAAGAATTAAAGATAGTGGAGTGAAAAAAATAATGGAAGAAATGGAAAATACGTTATCTAGAACAATTATGCATAGAAAATTAAAACGTGAAGTTTCTTATCAATATCTTATTAGATTGGAATTATATAAATTAGTAAAGCATTTATTTGATGAACAAGAATATGAAGGATTTAAAATATGGTGGTAAGGTATGTATGTTATAGTTGTATATGATATTAAACAAGTTGATAATTTTGCTAAAGTACAAAGAAAAGTTTTTAAGATATGTAAGAAATATTTATATCATGTTCAGAATTCTGTATTTGAAGGAGCTTTAACTAAGTACCAAATTGAAAAATTAGAGTTAGAGTTAAAAGCAGTACTTAGAGGAGATGATGATTCTTGTATTATATTTAAATCAAGAAATGAAAGATGGCTTCAAAAAGAAATTCTGACTAATCAAAGAGAAGAAAATGAGCAATTTATTTGATCTGTCGATGTGGGATATAGAAAAAATACTGGGAGATCGACAGATGAATTGAAAGAATTTTAATAAAAAAATGATAAAAATTTGAAAAAAAGTATAAAAAATGATATAGTTATATTGGGAAAAGTCATAAAAATGGCATTTTTTACCTGTATTAATCGTAACAAATTGTAATTTAAATGATTTTGAATAACTAAGAGAACACATCAATATCAAGTATTAATCGTAACAAATTGTAATTTAAATAAATCAAAATAATATAAGCGAATTATTAAATATAAGTATTAATCGTAACAAATTGTAATTTAAATTATTTAGAATATAAAAGAGAAAATATAACTTATAAGTATTAATCGTAACAAATTGTAATTTAAATCTTTTTACAATTTTCATTGCTCTTACAACGAATTTAGTATTAATCGTAACAAATTGTAATTTAAATATGCTTTCGGCTCAATTTATGTATGTCGCTAATATTGTATTAATCGTAACAAATTGTAATTTAAATAATAGAGATTCTGATGAAGAATAGTTAGTTTTAACGTATTAATCGTAACAAATTGTAATTTAAATTTTTATTTGAGG
>CANSDD010000090.1 GCA_947645535.1 uncultured Mycoplasmatota bacterium | reverse complement strand
TTTTTTATTTCATCTTTATTTTGAACAGGAATTAGTTTACAAATAAATTTTGACTTTTGAATTATAATTGTATGTGCTATTTCTTTTTCAATACTAAGCATTTTATCACCTATCACCATTATAGCATACCCTTGACAAATTCTTAATATCTGTTATGATATAATACACAAACTTTAAAGGAGAAAAGATATGGAAAAGATGCAAGAATTAGAAAAATGGAATCAAAATGTGGGAAAACAATTCCATCAATTAGGAATTTCTAAACTATGGATTACTAGTTATGGTAATTCAATTGCTTCAGGATTTTCTATGGTTGATCCTATTATTCCACTATTATTTAGAAATGTTTCTTTGAAAAAAACTATGGAAGAGCATGAAATTGAATTAAGACAATTTCATTTTGCACGTGCTCAAAATAATAATGAAGAGCATGTTTTACATTGGCTTTTGGATAATATTAGTGAAATAGAAATGAATCAGATGAATCGTGTAGACTATGGAAATTATCCTTCTTCTATGCCTTCTACACCAATGACACAAAAAGAGTTGAATCAGTATTTTCCGCTTACTTTAGAAGAACCTATGGGACTACAAGATATTGTTACAGCAAAGCAATCTGATTTTGCGAATATTATTATTTATAATGGAGCAACTGGATCACTAATTGATAATTTTACAAGAAAAGGAAAACATAAAAATTTAAGTGGTGTTACAAGAGATATCAAAGGATTAGATGGAATTTTAAGAATTATTCAAGATTTTAATCGTGAAAGAGGAACGAATGTAGAAGTATATTTATGTGGTATTCCAAATGTTATGGGAATAAATGTTTCAGAAATAGTAAATATTCAATTAAAAAAATTATCAAGAGAATTTGCCAACGTTGTTTATATAGAGCCTGTAAAAGAACAATTATTTCGTTTCCAAGATGGCATAAAAGTAGATGTTCATTATAGTACAAATGAATATCAAGAATTACATATTAAAATTATGAAACGAATATATGAACAATATTTTTCTTGTAAAATAAAAATAGAAATTGATAGAATGTTGTATCAGCAAAGTCAGAAAGCTGAATTTGGTGATTTAGCTTTATTTGAAGATTATTTAGAAGAATGTTTTAGAAAAATTAAAAATCAAAATATTGATTTAAGATTATTTCAAAAGGATTTATTAAAATATGTATTAGAAAGATATCCATATGATTATTTTTATTTGCCAAAAAAACAATTAGTAAAAAGTATAGATAAAGGAAAGAAAATATGATAAAAGAAGTAAAGATAGAAGTAACAGAAGCATGTAAAAGATGGTGCATTCATTGTTCTAGTAAAGCAAAAGATGTTAACTTCCAGTATTTAGATGAAGAATTAGTAAAGCGAATTATTAGAGAAGCAGTATTATTAAAAGCAGAAAGTATTGTATTTACAGGAGGAGAAGCAACTTTATATCCAGCATTAGAGAATGTGATAGCTTATGCTCATGAAAATGGTGTTAAAACAAAATTATATACAATGTGTAATCCAGATGAAGAAAGTATTGGAAAAATAAAAAAATTAGTAACTTATGGATTAGATGAAATAATTTATTCAACAACTTATCATTTGACAAGAGATAATATTGTTTCGTTAGAAAAATTACAAGCATTTTTTCCTAAATTATTACAAGAAACAGTTATAAAACTAGGTTTTCATCATACTATTACAAATGAAACAGTGCATGATATTGATGATATAATAGAATTATTTTTCTCTCTACCACAAGATCAAACAACAAATTTATCATTCCTTCGCTTTGTTCCACATGGAAGAGGAACAAAAGATTTATTACTTTCTAAAAAAGGTTTGTTATGGTTTAAAGAAACAATGATAGAATATCAAAAAGAATATGGAGATAAAATTCGTCTAGGAAGTCCTTGGAATTTTTTAGGGATTACTCATACACCATGTAGTGCAGCTGAAAACACAATGATTGTGGGATTTGATGGACGTGTGTATCCTTGTGATGCAATGAAGTATTTTGACTATTTAGGAAGTGGTGGAAATATATATGATTCATCATTAAAAGAAATTTATAATTCAACATATTTTCAAAATATTAGAAACTTTAAAATATGTGCAAGTATGGAATGTCTAAGTTGTTCAAACTTTAAAATTTGTAAAGGTGGCTGTCTTGGACAAAAAATGGTAGATTTTATGGATACTGTTGATATGACGTTTAAAGATTATGGGGAAATGGCAAAAAGAACTATGAATAATTTTGAAAATAATGAAATAAAGAAGATGAATGGTCAAATGGGTGTAGTTGGAGAAATTGGAGAGTTAGTAGATGCTTTCAAAAAATATAAAACTCATAATTTGAATGAAGAAAGCAAAAATATATTACTTCAAAATTTACAAGTTGAAATAGGTGATATTGTTTGGTATTTATCTGCTTCTTTAGCTAGTAGTTACAATTTTACATTTGAAGATATTGGATTATTTTTATTTGGAGAACAAAAACAGGAATTTGAAATATATTCAATTGATGATTGTTCTATTTTGAATAGTATTAAAAGAAAAGATCCAGAATGTTTTTCTCATCCAAGAGAAAATAAAATAAAAATATCCATGTTGGATCATATAGAATATACTTCTTATGATTTTGAAAAAGAATGGAAAAATTTAGTTTTATGTTCCTGTGAAATTATATATGCATCAGAAATGGAAGAAGTAATAGCCAGTAGTAGCTCCTTACTTTTATCTCTTTCTAAACTAACACATATGGAATTAAATGTTTCTATGGAAGAAATATTAAAGAAAAATATAGAGAAACTAATGCAAAGATATAGTGAAGGCTTTGATAGAAATGTAGCTAGTTCTAGAATTGAACTATTAACAAATTATAAAAACAGTGAGCCAGAAAAGAAACCATATATAAAAAAATAGGTTTCTTTTTTTTGCTCTAATCTGTATAATAAAACAAGAAGGAATGTGATAACATGATTAAAGAAAAATTGTCATTGGTTCCAAACTTACCAGGATGTTATTTAATGAAAAATGTAGATGGAATAATTATTTATGTAGGAAAAGCAAAAAAATTAAAAAATCGTCTTAGTTCTTATTTTAGAGGAACTCATACTGGTAAAACGGCAAAATTAGTAAGTGAAATAGCCAACTTTGAATATATGGTAGTAGGTAGTGAGACAGAAGCCTTTATTTTAGAAATTAACTTAATCAAGAAATATGATCCTAAATATAATATTTTACTTCGTGATGATAAAAGTTATCCTTATATTGAATTATCAGTAGATAAAATTTCTAGACTTTCTGTTGTTAGAAATATTCATCGAAAAAAGAAAAATCGTAGTCATTTATATGGACCTTATCCCAATGTAACCGCTGCAAGAAATACAGTTAACTTATTAAATCGAATGTATCCTTTAAGAAAATGTACAACATATGCAAAGAAGCCATGTCTTTATTATCATATTGGAGAGTGTCTAGGATATTGTACTAATGTAGTTGAAAAGACTAGAATAGATAATATGGTAAGTGATATTATCCGTTTTTTAAAAGGAGATCATAGTTTAATTACAGAAAAGATAAAAGAAGAAATGTATTTAGAAAGTGGTAAAATGCACTATGAAAAAGCCAAAGAATTAAAAGAATTACTTGACTATATTGAAATTACATTAACTAGACAAAAAGTAGAAATTGGAGATGCAATTGATCGTGATATTTGGGGATATTATGTAGATAAAGGATATTTGTCTTTACAAGTATTATTTATTAGAGGGGGAAAAATATTAGAGAGGCATTCTAAAATTTTTCCTTATGTAGATGAAATAGCCGAAGAAATAGGGATATATATCGCTAAATTTTATGAAAGAAGTGTTATTCCTCCAAAAGAAATATTAGTTCCTGAAATTGTAGATACTGAAGTTTTAGAGAATTATTTAAACAGATCTGTCAAAGTGCCAGTAAGAGGAGAGAAAAAGAAAATTATAGAAATGGCAAACGAAAATGCTAAAATAGCACTTGAAGAACAATTTGAATTAATCAATAAAGATGAAGAAAGAACTGTTGTTGCAAATGAAGAGTTAAGAGATATATTAAAATTAAAAAAATTAGATCGAATAGAAATATTTGATAATTCAAATTTATTTGGAACATTTAATGTATCAGGAATGGTAGTATTTAAAAATGGTAGACCTTCTAAAAATGATTATCGTAAATTTAAAATTAGTGTAGATCAAAATGATGATTATGGAACGATGAGAGAAGTAATGTATCGTAGATATTTTAGAGTTTTAAAAGATGATTTAGAGTGGCCAGATTTAATTATTGTAGATGGTGGTATTGGTCAGATGCATATTGCTAGAGAAGTATTAAGTAGTTTAAATATGAATATTATGGTAGTTGGGCTTAAAAAAGATAATCATCATGCAACTAGTGAGTTATTAGCATATGATCCAATAGAAGCAATTCCAATTGATAAAAAAAGTAATCTATTTTATTATTTGGAAAGAATGCAAGATGAGGTACATAACTTTACTATTCATTATCATCAACAATTAAGAAGTAAAGGTTCTTTGGAAAGCATTTTAGATATGGTAGAAGGAATTGGAACCAAAAGAAAAAAAGAATTATTAAAGAAATATAAGACAATTACAAAATTAAAAGATTTAAGCATAGAAGATTTAAAAGAAATATTACCAGAAACTGTAGCAAGTAATTTATATGAATTTTTAAAAGAATATGAAAAATAATATTTATAATA
>CANSDD010000089.1 GCA_947645535.1 uncultured Mycoplasmatota bacterium | reverse complement strand
TACATTATTCTTTGTAAACTTTTTCAGCAGCCTCTGTAAATATGTCATTTTTTTGCTTATATATCTCTTGAGAAAAAACAATGTTTATATTATAATACTTTAGAAGAGGCGGAGTGTATGAAAAAGAAAAAAATAATTGTTTTGATTATAATAGGAATTATTGTGACTTTAATAGGTGTACTTTTATTTTATCAATATTCACAACATAGAAAACAAAAACAACTTCGTATAGAACAAGAGATAAAGAACCAAAAAATAGAAAGTACCAAACAAGAATATGAATTTTATTTAAACAAGGAGATATTAGAAAATCCAGAAGATGATATGAAACAGTTCTTAAATTCTATCAATCAAGAAAATAAAAAAAATGAAACGATTAACTATGATACTTTTGCTCAAAATGTATTCAATTCAAATACTTTAGATAATGAACATATTATCAATATGAAACAGAGTATTGATAATGAAATTAGTTTGTATACAATAGAATCACTTACTTATTTTACAAAAGATAATTTATTAGATTCTATTCAAAATGAAGAGTTGGATAAAGATACACTTATACAAATGTATGAAGAACACGAGTTTATAAAAAATTTAGAAGAAGAGAAAACAAAAAGAAAAATATATATTCAAAAATTAGAAACATTAAAAAGCGAATTAGATTATTTGTTAGAGAATACAGATGAATATTACATACAAAATAATGAATATATTTGTAAAAATGATGAAATATTAAATAAGTTTAACGAGTTAAAAGAAAAATATAATTTAGAAATAAATGTATCAAAAGAAATCATATATACTTCAAAAGAAGTACCAATTTTATGTTATCATGGAGTACTTGATGTACCTTGGGGAATTACTGATTTATTTGTAAGAGTAAATGATTTTGAAGCACAAATGCAATATTTAAGTGAAAATGGTTATACTCCTATATTTGTAAGTGAAATAGAAGAAGCAAATCGTTATGAAAAACCAATTATTATTACATTTGATGATGGATATAAAGATGTTTATACAAATGCCTATCCCATTTTACAAAAATATAAATTAAAAGCAAATGTATATATGATTAGTGGATGGATTGGTGGAGATGTTTATATGACATCTGATATGACAATAGAAATGTCTAATTCACCTTTAATCGAAATAGGTTCTCATACGGTAAGTCATAAAGCCTTAGCAAATCTTTCTAATAGTGATATTGAATATGAAGTGAGTGAAAGCAAAAAAACGTTGGAAGCAATGCTTAATAAGGAAGTAAAAGTAATTGCATATCCTACAGGTAGTTTTGATGAGAGAGTTACTTCCATTACTTCAAAGTACTATCAGTATGGATTAAGTACTATTGATGGAAAAGAAAATACAAGTAATTTAAATACTTATACATTAAAAAGAATTTATGTACATCGTAATTATAGTTTAGAACAATTTAAAAATATATTATAAAAAAATTATCAATGTATTGATTTAAAGTGTACTTTAAGTGTTATAATGAAATAAGAAAAGAGGGATAAGAAATGGAAAAAGCAAAAGTATTATTTACAAAGGATATTACTCCTGAAAATTTAATAAAAATATATGATGAACTTGGAATAACTTTAAAAGGAAAAGTAGCTGTAAAATTACATTCTGGTGAAGATGGAAATCAAAATTATTTGAAGCCAGAATTTGTAAAAGCATTAATAGAACATGTGAATGGAACAGTAGTAGAATGTAATACTGCTTATGATGGAGCTAGAGATACGACTGAAAAACATGTGAAATTAATGGAAAAGCATGGATGGAGTAAATATTTTACTGTTGACATTTTAGATAGTGAAGCAGAAGAAGTACTTGAAAATCCAAATGGAGAAGTAATAAAGAAAAATATCATTGGAGCGAAAATGAAAAATTATGATTCCATGTTGGTATTATCTCATTTTAAAGGGCATCCAATGGGAGGATATGGTGGAGCTTTAAAGCAATTATCTATTGGGCTTGCCTCTAGTGAAGGAAAACGATATATTCATACAGGTGGAAAAGAGAATGCATCATATGATGATTTATTTACAGCTGATCATGATTCTTTCTTAAAATCTATGGCTGATTCTGCTAAAACAATTACAGATTTTTATAAAGATAATATTGTTTACATTAATGTAATGTGCAATATGTCAGTAGATTGTGATTGTTGTAGCAAAGCAGAAGATCCTTGTATGGAGGATATTGGTATTCTAGCTTCTACAGACCCAGTTGCTTTAGATCAAGCTTGTATTGATTTAGTTTATAATTCTAATGATAAAGGAAGAGATAAGTTAGTAGAGAGAATTGAATCAAGAAATGGATTACTTACAATTGAATCTGCTGAAAAACAAAATATTGGTTCAAGAGAGTATGAACTTGTAAATATTGATTAATGTTATAAATATAAAAAATGGAAATTAAAAAGTTCCATTTTTTTGTAACCATATAAGTGAATTTGTAAATCTATTTTTCTTTTTTTTAATACTTTACTATAAATTTTAGCATGTTCTTGAATAATTTCTGGAGGTAATTGTTCGTAATTATGAGATGGAATAAATTTTGAATCTGTATATCTACAAATATCTATCCAAACGGAATTGATAATTTTTAGAGTATCTAAAGTCATTTTTACATCTTCCAAAGTTTCAGTAGGAAATAGATAGAGCTAGAAATTTCTCTATTTTTTACTTGTTGCAAATCCTTAATCATTGATTTCACACTTGTAAGTATCTGATGTTGTATACAAGCACAAGTTCCAGAAAAAATAATAATATTCGCTATAGAAGAATCATCAACCATATTATCTCTTTCATCTACTATCAACTTTATTAAATTATCGTGATAATTGATATCACATCCAAATGTTTCACCAAAATAAATATTTCTTTTTCTATTTTCCATAAACTCACATCATTTTTAGTTACTTAAAACATGTATTATTTTTACAATTTATTTAATTTTGCATTCTATTTTTCCTTTTGTTAATACTTTACTATAAATTCTAGCATGCTCCTTTATTACTTCCAGAGGTAATTGTTCGTAATTATGTGATGGAACAAAGTCAGAATCAACATATCTACAAATATCTACCCAAACTGGATTGATAATTTTTAGAGCATCTAAAGTCATTTTTACATCTTCCAAAGTTTCAGTAGGAAAACCAGCAATAATAGATAAAGCTAGAGATTTTTCCTTTTTACTTTTGATTGTTTGAACAAAATCAATATATTCTTCAATAGTAATTCCTTTATTCATTAATTTTAAAATGCGATTACTGCCAGATTCTAATGAACCACCTATATCTGTTAGTTTCGTACTATCTCTCAGTATTTCTTTAAAGCCAAATTTTACAGCATCGTTTACTCCGAATCCACCTAACCCAATGCTTGTAATATTATCTTTATCTTCTACATATTCAATAATTTCAGGCAAACGATATTTTCCATATAAATCATATCCATATTGTGATATATTCGCACCTATAAAAGTCAAGTGCAATTTTCTATCTATATTATTTACATAATCAATGTATTCTTTCACATCTTCTATTGGCATACTGGTTAAAGGCCATGTTTGATAGTTGATTTTACAGAAACTACATCTGTTATTACATCCATTAGAAATGTATAAATCTAAACTATTTTTTCTATAATAAAGGAGTTCTCCAAACTGATTTTTCCACTTTTCAAATTCAGAATGAGGATATAATAAATCTAATAATTGATATGGTGTATTTTGAGGAATAACAAAATCAATATTTTCATTTATCCAGCCAGTAACATTATCAAAAAAATCGTTTGAAAGACGAAATGGTCTTGTTAAACAACCTGTTAAATACACAGTAACATTATCTCTGTTTTTTACTTTTTGCAAATCATTAATCATTGATTTCACAGTTGTAAGAATTTGACGTTGTGTACAAGCGCATGTCCCAGAAAAAATAATAATATCTGCAATAGATGGATCATTAACCATATTATCTTTTTCATCTACTATTATTTTTATTAAATGATCTTGATAATTGATAGCACAGTCAAATGTTTTTCCAAAATAAATATTTCTTTTCTTTGTTTCCATAATCTCACTTCATTTCTAAATTGCTTTTTATTATAGCATATATATTTTTAAATTACAAAGTATTTATCCAACTACACCTTAATAAATTTAAAATTATTATTTTGAAAAATATAAGAAATGTGCTAAAATAATAGAGCTTGAAAGGCGGAAAACTATGGCAACAGAATTAAAGGGATATAAAAAAAAGATTATTCAAAAGAAAAAATAAAAATTCGTTTAGTAGAAGATTTTTTTTGAGAAAATGAGAGATTACCAAGAAGAAGAGAAAAATATAAAGAAGTAGAGATAGGAGCATTTTTAAATAATATCAGATGTGGAAATACAAAGATAACGAAAGATTAAAGAAATTAAGATTTGGTGGTTAAATTAATAATATGAATATAGAAAAAAGTATTTTTGATATAGGATGATTTTATAAAAATAATAAGAGATTACTAGGAAAGGTTAAATAAAGTAAGAGAAAAAGTAGGAGATATATTATTAGAAATAAGAAGTGGGAAAATAAGAATTACGGAAGAACAATTATTAAGGTTACAAAAAATGGATAGTACACTAACAAGAGAACAGGTATCACTAGTAGAAAAAGGAAAGATATATGTAAAAAAATAAATAAGGAGGAAATCATATGGCAGTAGAATTAAAACCGCACAATAAAGAAGCATATGAAAAAATAGTAGAAGGATTGAAAGAAAAAAATAGAGTATCAGTAATTGAA
>CANSDD010000088.1 GCA_947645535.1 uncultured Mycoplasmatota bacterium | reverse complement strand
TTTTTTCTTCTTTTTTATTTTGTAACTATTTGGGTATAAATATTCATTTTCTTTTAAATATACTTTAAAAGACAAACTAAGCTGCTAGTTTGTCTTTTAATTTTACTAATACTTTCTGTTCTTTTCTTGATACTTGTACTTGACTCATACCAAGTATAGAAGCTATTTCGCTTTGAGTTTGATCTTCCATATATCTTTTTTCAATTAGTAATTTCTCTTCAGGTGTAAGTTTTGATATTTCATCTCTAAGAGCTATTAATGTATTGATATCAACAGTTTTCTTATTTCCTATAATATCATGTAATGACATTTCTTTTCCATTATCACAAACAGAATCATCAATACTCTTTATAGTATCTTTTGAATGAATTGCTTCACTAACAACATATTCTGGAATATCTAAAAACTCCGCTATTTCACTTGCTGTAGCTTCTCGCATCAAACGCTGAGATAATAATATACTAACCTTTTCAATTTTAAGTTCTAACTTTGTAAGCTCTCTACTTACTTTTATTCCTCTGTTTTCACGTAAAAATTTTTTCATTTCTCCTGTTATATAAGAATATGCATAAGTAGAAAATTTTACTCCATAGGAAGGATCATAATTTTTATAAGCATTCATAATACCAATACAACCAACTTGAAACAAATCTTCAAATAATTCTCTTCTTCCAAAACTACTTGCAATTGAATAAATTAAATTCTGATTTTCTTTGATTAAATCTTCTAGTTCTACTGGCATAATAGGCTCCTTTACATAATTTATTAAGCTCCAAAAATACAAAAAGCACTTAGCTCATCACGTATTTCATACATATATTTCAGTAATCTACTATTTATTATTTTTTGTTTAATAGCTGTCTTTTCAACACCACATAACATACTTTTTCCTTTATTGTTTTTACACAATTCATAATTATAAAATAATGTACTAATTCCTTTCATATCGATAGAAATTAAATTTTCAACATTAAAAACAATATTTCTAATACCTGCCTCTTTTACAAGTTCAGTTACTTCTGTATTTAGCTTTCCAACAGTTTCCTTTGTAAGCTCTCCTCCAAGTCTTATAAAAAGTATTCCCTTTCTACACTCCATATTGATATCTAGCATATTATCACCTCGCTTTTTAACTTTATCACTTTCTTTTATCTTTTCCTACAGGTTCGACAAAACTAGACCTTCTTTTTCATCGCCACAATTCGACTGATACATATTCCTATCATAATAAAAATAAGAAATAAAAATATTGGAATTGATAATGACTGTTTTTTTATTTCAATAGGTTCTTTACTTTTACTATTTTCTACTTCTAATTTTCTACTTTGCTCATTTGTAATAGACATAATGGTTGCATTTGCTTCCTCTAATTGTGATTTTAATTTTTCATTATTTAAACATTCTAATTCTTTTTCTTTAGATATTTGACTTAAGGTATCTATCGTTTTTTCACCTAATATTATTTGTGCTTTCAAATTATTTATTTCTATTTCCTTCTTATTTAATTCATCTTTTAATGTTGCTACATTATTTTTAGAATTTAGTATTTCTTCTTGCAATTTTTCTATTTCTTTGTTTAGTAAATCACTATCCTGCTGATTCAATAATAATTTCTGTTTTAAAATTTCTACCTTTTCCTCTTTTGATAATATATCTCCTTCTAATCTTTCTATTTCTTGCTGTTTTAAAGAAATCTCATTCTTTAGCTTATTTATTTCGTTTGTAAATTCTTCTAAGGAAATAAATTCATTTCTGTCAAATTCAAATTTTTCTCTTATTCTAACTTTATAAATAATTTTCTCAGTTATCATATCCTTATATGGAAATTCATCTAATGGTACACTACTATATATATCACTATATATTTTATTTTCCTTTTCATAATAATTCATACGTTCACGATAACGATATTCTAACTTTTCTGTAACAATTTGATGAATAGAAGCATCCATTTTTTCATATGATATTCTTTCATCTTCCCATAAAATTAAATTTTGATTCATATTGCTATATTTATAAGAAGCTAAATATGTACCTTCAAACCATGCTCTTGTATATACTTCCATAAATGCTGTTTCAGATAATTTATTTAACCAATCTATTTGAAATGCTTTTTCATCACTTGTGTTATCTAATACTGTAAAACTAATTTCTAATTCATCTACATAACAAGGTTCACTCAGTTCAAAAATAATATCATCATTTTGATTATATTGATTAAAAGAAATTTCTTTATTATTTTTGTAAACATGAATATTTAAATATGTCGCACTATTTCCTTTTTTTGGAGATAATCGAATATATAAAATTGGCTTCATTACTTTATAATAATATACTTTTCTATTTTCTACTTCTCTATAATTAGTTTCATCTATTTTCACACTATTCCAACTAGACCAATCTGTGTAACGATAAAATTCTGTTCCTATTGGATATTCACTATGATCTTCTCCTTCTTTAAAATAGTTTCCCTCTTTTTCTTTTTTGTACCATAAATATTGCTTTTCTTCTTTTATTTCAAATAAATCAGAATCAATATTTGGAATTTTTTCTACTTCTTTCCATTCTGAATAATCAGAATAATAACTTTCTGCTTTCACACTGCAAAGTGGGATCAGTAATAACATGATCCAAACTAACTTTTTCATTTCTATATCACCTCACTAATATCATAGAGCAAAACTTTTTAAAATCCTTAATTTTTTCACAAAAAAATGAAAAAATTAAAATTTTTTTCATTTTTACCTACTATTTTATTTTAGAAATTGTCTTAGAATTTGCTTTTACAATAATTTCTAAATCTCCTAATTCACTATAATGATACCACCGTAAATTTTTTAGTTCCTCTCTAATCATATAATAGAGTTTTTTTCTTGTTGTTTTATTTAAAGAACGATAATTTGTTTTTAACTTTAATGAAGTAGTGTCACTATATTCTACTTTAGAATTTTTGATATCGCTTACAAAATCTGGATAATAAGAAACAATAATATCTATTTCATTATCTTCTAGATTATCATCTACTTCTACTGCATAATCCCAATAAGAAAGATTAAAATATTCATTAGAAACAATTTCATGATAAATAATTTCTGTTTTTTTAAATGTATTATTTGGTAATCCATTATATACTTCAAAATCAGCAATCGTATGAAGCGAGAAAAAAATTCCTGACACAAATAAAATTGCACTTAATATCAAAGAATAACAATATACATGTTTTTTACCATATAATAAGTTATACATAAATCTAGTTAAAAAAGTAAAGAAAATTGTAATAGATAACATTAGTAATAATATGCCTATTACTGGTATTCCTTCTACTAATAGAAAAATTAAAACACTAATTGCAACATAACATCCAAAATCAATAAGGAAAAGAGGAAATACAATACATAAAAATAAAATTCCTTTTCCAAACTCTAAAAATCCTCTACCAATTCCATTATTTGAATTTTGAACAATAACTTCTTTTTCTTCTTTTAATTCACTATCTTGTTTTTTTATTATTTCTTTTTCATTTTTACTTTCTTTTTTTTTTACTATTTTCTTATTTATAAAATAAGGTTTAAACACAATCAAAGCAATCACAATACAAACAATAAAATAAATAATACTTGTAATTAACTTTAATATAATTCTAAAAAATGTATCAAAAGGTGGAAAAGCCATTTCAAATACACCTATTCCTAGACACTCTATCCAATAAAAGGGTAATCTTAATAATGATAAACCAATTAACAAAATAATTGCTTTTATAATTACTTCAAATACACGTTCTAATGTCCAATCTTGATCATTATTCTTAAAATTTTCAAAAGCATCTTTAGTCCATTCAGATAATTTTTCTGCCCCTTCTTTGATTAAACTTTCACTTTGATTTGCAATATCTTTCATTTTCTCTTTTGAGCTAGTATCTTTACTTTTTGTATAATCAGGATTTATTTTATAAGCCTTTAGTATTTCTCTTGAAAGTTCTTCAATACTTCCAAAATCAGCAACAGCTTCCTCCTCGCTACTACCATGTTTTACTTTTTCTTCTATTGTATCTTTATACTCATTTAAAATATCATTGCGTTCTTCTTCGCTCAAAATTTGTAATTTTTCTTCTAATAATTTTAAAAACTTCTTTTTATTCATTTTATCGACTCTCCTCTATAAATTTATTAACGGAACTTGCAAATACACTCCAACTTTTTACAAGTTCTTCCATTCTTTTTTTTCCAAGTACTGTAATTTTATAGTATTTTCTTGATGGACCTTCTGTTGACTCTACTAAATAAGTTTCAAAATAACCTTCATTTGTAAGACGCTTTAATAAGGGATAAATTGTTCCATCATTCACATCAACTACTTTACAAACCTCTATAATGAGTTCATATCCATACATATCTTTTTTGCTAACTGATAATAAAACAATTAACTCTAATACGCCTTTCTTAAATTGTGTGTTCATATCCCACCTCACTAACATTATATTCTTAGTACCTTGTATTGTCAAGTACTAATTAAAATAAAATAGCAAACGGATAATGATAAAAGAAAAGAATATATTATCTATATATACATTCTTTTCCATAAAATACAACAGAATATTTATTTTTTCTACATTCTCTAATCTTTTATAATACTCTTTTTTCTTCTATTCCTTCTTGCTTTGGGAAAATAATTCTCTTTTTGTTTCATTATAAAATAATTCTTCTATTACCTTTGTTTTATCTACATAATAATCCTCTTTTTTTAATGAGCTACCTTAAGGAAGAGCACTCAATCGCTCATCAAACACTCAACTCTCTATAAGAGCGAAGTAACTTTTGTATGTTCTATTTGAATA
>CANSDD010000087.1 GCA_947645535.1 uncultured Mycoplasmatota bacterium | reverse complement strand
TTTCTTTGTATATATCCATCACACATGAAGTGGAATACAGCTTAATTTTTTAAAAATTCCTAGTAAAACAAGTTCTAAAATAACAATCCCAATCAAATATATAATCATAACTTTCTCCTATATAATTTAGTTCCCTTATTTTAATAATAAAGGAATTATTTATTTTAAAAACGGCCTCCGCCACTTCCTCCGCCAAAGGAACCTCCTCCACCAGAGAAACCTCCTCCAAATCCACCACCTGATGAATTCGAAGAATTGGCAATTGATTGTGCTGAATAAGCATTATTAAGAGCAGTATTTATAGAAGAGGAAACAACATTATTAAATATCATCATATCACGCATTATATGCATATTATAATTTAAATTGATAAAATCAGCATCAGTAAATTCAGTAATTCTAAGTTCCATTGTTTTGGCTAATTTATTTGCACATCCTAAACTTACTGCATAAACCAAATATTTTTCCCATAGAGCAATTTCTGGTAACTCTTTTTTATCCATTGTTCCAAAATCTTCCATAAAATATTTTAAACCTTTCCATTTTCTATAATGTTCATTTCCTTTTACTGTTTTCTTTGTAAACAATAGAAAATAAAGCATGGAAATAATAGCACTCACAATTAAAATTCCACCCATAATAGGAACAAATGCCATAGAAAATACTCCAATAATGATACCAAGAAGAGAATACAAACTAGATTTTATTTTTATCACACTTTTCTTTTCATAAAATTTTTCTGCTTTTCCTTCAGCAATTGCAGCTAATTTCCAACTATTAAAATTATTTATGAAAGATGTATAACCAGATTTTGCTTTTTTCTTTAATGCACTAAGTGTTATCTCTGATTCTTTAAATATAAGTTTAATTAGTTTTTTATCTGATTCTGTCATTATTTCATTATTTTCATGATAAGTTAATTTATAATCTTTTTTGTCTAATTTTTCAAATGTAACTACTTTTTTATAAATCAAATTAAGCAAACAAGCTGATAAATCATTATTACTTACGTTTTGGTGAAACAAATACCCTACTGTAGACGGATTATAATCAGCTGGAAATTCTCTAAAATATTTTGTTTTAAAAGTACTTTCATATTCTTTATCATGCTTCTTATATACATGATAAATCAAAACAACAAGTCCAATAAACCAAGTTCCTCCTACAATACTAAATAAAATAGACATATTTCTTTTCAATTTTTTTTCTTTTTCTACTTGCTCTCTATATTTTTCTCTTTCTAAATTGGCTATTTCTGCTTTTTCTGTTTCAATTTCTACAATGATGTTTTCTGCATCTACATTACTTACTTTTTTAGGATTTATAAGTACTTCTTTATCAAAGACCAAACGAGTATCTACTGCAGTATAAGCAGGAAGTCCTTCTACTGTTAATGTTACGTGATCTTGTCCATCAAGTTTTATTTCACCAGTTAAAGGCCCGTGGGCATAAGCTCTAAGTATTTCTTTATTATTAGGAATATAAATATCAACAGTTAAATGATGAATACTCTCTCTAAAATTTTCTCCAAAAATATTCCAACCAAGTTCTGCTATATCATTATGAGAGACTGCCATATCTTTAATAATATACTCTAAATAAAAGAAAGTATTTTTACTTGATGGATTAAAAATTCTATAACTTACTCCATTATATGTACTATTTTCAGTATAAACTCCAAAATCACCACTATTTGCTGAATATGTTTTTTGAAACTTTGTTCCACTTGTTTCCATCTCTTTAAAACTAATAGAATTTGTATATGGAATTGCACGTATTTGAACTAACTTTATATCACTTCCATTATAAATATCACTACCGTTAAAAGAAGCTTTATCACCATTAAATTTTGGCAAAGAAGAATTACTGAAATAAATATCTCTATCCATTCCATTAAAACTCCCATTCATAGAAAAAGCTTCCCTTACATATAAATCTCCATTTTCTAAAACTGTAACATGCATATTAAATGTTTCTATCCCATAATCACTTGCTTTAGCATAAAATGGAAAAATAATAAAACTAAGTAAAAAAAATAATAAACATAATCTCTTTTTCATATTATTAACCTCACATTATCATTATAGCATGTTTTCTTTTAGGTAGCACAAAAAAATTAGAAAATAAATTCTAATCTTTTGGTTTAAATATAAGTGATAAAAAGAAGGAAAAGACAATTGCCGATGTAATACCTGATGCTGTTAAATTAAACATTCCCATTACAAGCCCCATAATTCCTTGATCCATAGCCATATCCATAGCACCATGTGAAAGTAAATGACCAAAACTAGTAATTGGAACTAAAGCTCCTCCTCCAGCCCAAAGAATAATTTTATCATAAATACTAAAAGTATCTAAAAATGCACCCACTACTACAAATATAGTCGTTACATGACCAGGAGTCAATTTTGTGTTATCTAATATCATTTGCCCAATTAAACAAACAAATCCACAAAAAAGAAATGAATTAACAAAAATCATTCACTAATCACCTCCAAGCTAATAGCATGAGCAATCGCTGGAATAGATAGTTTTTGATTTACCATTGTTGGAGAATGTAAAGCTCCTGTTGCTACTAACAATACTCTTGCATATTCTTTTTTCTTCATTTTGTTGAAAACATAACTATAAGTAACTAATGGCGCACAAGCAGGACCACTTCCTCCTGCATAAACTGGTTGTTTATCAGTATCAAATATCATACATGCTGTATCATTATAATTTTTAAGTTCTATTCCATATTCTGTTTTCATATATTCTTTTAAAATATCTCTTCCATATACCCCTAAATCTCCAGTCAAAATAATATCATAATAACCTATTTCACGTTTGGTATCTTTTAAATGAGTAATAATTGTATCTGCTGCTGCAGGTGCCATAACTGCCCCCATATGATAAACATCTGTTACCCCCAAATCTACTACTTTTCCTACAGTTCCACTTTCTATTTTAATACCTTCTTTATTAGAAGAAAGATAAGCAGATGCACTTCCAGTTGTTGTAAATGTTGTTGTTTTAGGTTTTGGTCCACCATATTCAACTGGATATCTAAATTGTTTCTCAGCTGTATTATTATGAGAGCTGACTGCACAAATACAATTTTTAATTTGTTTGCTTTCTACCATATTAGATGCGATTATTAAACCTTCTACACTTGTTGCACAAGCATTATAAACTCCCATAAATGGAATACTTAAATTACTAGCTGCATAGTTAGAAGATACAAGTTGATTTAATAAATCTCCAGATATAAATAAATCAATATCAAATTTCGTTTTACCTACTTTAGAAAGCAAAATACTAACACTATCTTCTATCATTTTACTTTCTGCTTGTTCAAATGTATCCATTTCACTATAAAAATCATCATATGTTGCATCATAATAATTTTTAAGTGGTCCTTTTTGTTCATAAGGTCCTGCTACTGTACTAGCATTATTGATATAAACATTATCATATTTAAATGTCATATTACCCCTCCAAATAATAATAAACGAATAAGTCCAAATGTATAAGCACTAACTACTCCGAAGATGATTACTGAACCAGCTAATTTAAACATATTAGCCCCTATTCCTGTAACAAGTCCTTCTTTTCTATATTCTAATGCTGCACTCATCATTGCATGCGCAAAACCTGTAATAGGAACGATTAGTCCGCATTTTGCAAAATTAACCCATTTGTCAAAAAATCCAAAACAAGTAAATAAACAACCAATAAAAATAAGTGTAATAATCATAAAAATAGTCGCTTCAGAAGTTGGAATATTTAAATAATAGGCATATATTTGTCTAAGTAATTCTCCTAAAGCTCCCATTAATCCTCCTGTTATAAAAGCAATCATACCATTATAAAGTCTATTCTCATTTGGAGTATGTTTATTTACCAAATCTTTATATTTATTTTTTTCCATTTCTTCCCTCCTAACCTTATTATGGTAACATTTCCCTTTTTTATACAAAAAGAAAAGAATTACATTTCTGCAATTCTTAATAATTTTTTATTTACTCAAAATATATGGTGAACTCTCTGTTCCATCTCCATCTACTATTTTCACATTAGAATCTAGATATATTACAGGTCTAGCCCCACTATTAGATGCAGCACTTTTATAAGCAACTGTTCCATTTGGATAAGTATGCCATAATTCACCCTGATTATTCTTCAAAAAAGTAAGTGTCCAATCACCACTTGCTAGTAACCAATTTTCTGTACCACAAAATGGATCTCTATCTAATCTTGTACTACTGGCACATTGACTCGTATTTAATGAGCCATATAAATAATCAATGATAGTCATTATTCCAATATAATTTGATGTTGTATATCCACTATTTTTCTCCGCTGTCTCAAAATTTGATAGTGTATAATTACTATTGATTCCACTTAATCTCCATTTATTATTAAGCAACCAACTTTTTTGTGCACTTGAACTTATCCATTCAGTATTATTATATACATTACTATGCAACTCTGCATTTAATTTAGATTCACTCCAATTATTATTATAACTAATATTAAATGATATTGATCTACTATAGTATTCTGTACTGATTAGTTTTAAACTTCCATCTACTATACCAATAATTCTCCATAGTTGTTTACCACTACATGTTGTTGCATCTGTTCCAAAACATACATAGTTATTTGGATTACTTCCAGCATATCTTTCATTTCCACTCGCATCTGTCACTATAGCTCCATTTGCTCCTGGATTATCTGTTATTTCTTTTCCTTTTGTTAATGTATATGGATTTGATACACTTCCATTTCCTCCACTAATCAAAACATTTGATTTCAAATATACCACAGGTCTTACTCCGTATCTTTCCGTTGCGTTCGTCGCGTCACTACCTACTTGTCCTGCTGTTCCAACACGTAGTACAAAAGAAGAACCTCCATTTGCAGTAATAGTCCACTGTGTCGTTGAAGTATTTAATAACCAATCTGCTTCTCTACAATCAGTATATA
>CANSDD010000086.1 GCA_947645535.1 uncultured Mycoplasmatota bacterium | reverse complement strand
TTCTATTTCTGCTTAAACGATTTTATAAAATCTGCTATAAATTATCTTCAATTTTTTAAATTTTGTAGTTTTTAAAAAAAGAGTGTATTTACCCATTAATTTATAATATTAACTTCTTCCTCAATTTTTTTCCTTGTATTCTATTATAAGATTCACTATATAATAGATATTCTGTTTGACATGCAGATTTTATGCCTCTTAATTTTATAACTACTTTACCACTTTTATCTATGAAACATTTATAATAGTCATACTAATGTTGATGCCTAAAAAATAAGCTATCTACTATTACATTTTTTTCTGATACAATCACTAAACTATTGTTAAATAGTCCATACTAACATATTTATCAGAAGTAAGAGCCTCTAAAATATAGTTCATTTTGCCTCAAACCTTAACTAACTACTACTAATAAATCATCACTAAATTCTAAATCTATATAGCGCAAATTTTTAAGTTCTAGTTCTTTGCAGAAACTAAACATAAAAATCATTAAACTATTGAACCCTTACTAGATTATCATTCAATACAATTCATTTATTTATATATTTTTATAAGAATTAAAAATGGGTAATATTTTACCCACCATGTGTAATTCGAATAATTACTAAAATTATAAAAACTACAATTTCAATAGAAAATAATACCAATATGCTTATTCCAAACCATTTTATTATTTTAATTAACATACCAGCTAATTTTTCTGTATTGCTAACTTTTTCTATTATAATATTTTTTGTATCATTTCCTACTAATTCATCTAAACTAATATGAAAAATTTTAGATAACTCTTTTGCCTCTCTAATATCAGGAGCTGTTTCACCTAGTTCCCATTTCGAAATTGTTTGTCTTGTAACACCTAATTGATGCGCTAATTCCTCTTGTGATAATCCTTTCGTTTTTCGTAAGTTTACTAATTGATTTCCTAATTCCATATATATTCTCTCTTCTTTGTTGCATTATAACTAAATATCTTATTTCTTACTACCAATATTCGTTTGAAGTTTCGCACTTTTTCTTAACATTCATAAATTCTAGGTACTCTTTTACCTACTGAACATATAATTTCGTAAGGAATTGTATCTAAATATTTTGCCACCTCTTCTATATGTTTAATATCTTTTAGTAAAATTACTTCATCTCCTATTTTAACATAATCATCTACTTTTACAAATAACATATCCATACAAATATTTCCAACTATTTTATAAGGTAAATTATGAATATAAACACACCTTCCTGTATTTTTTCGGATGATTCCATCTGCATAACCAATTGGTATTACTGCAATTTTTTCTTGTTTATTTGTTTTAAAAGCACCATTATAACCAACTGTTTCATTTTCTTCAAGTTCATTTATTTGAATTACTTTACTATGAAGAGAAAAAGTAGATTCTAATTCTAAACTTTTATCACTTGTAAATCCATACATCATAATTCCTAATCGACAACCATTTACAAAATTTCTTTTTGGATAATTTACAAGTGCCTCACTAGCACATACATGAATAATTGGTATATCTTTTACTAATTGTATCATTTCTTCAAATTTTATAAATTGTTTTTCAGTTTTTTCTTTATCTTCTGCGTGATAAATATGGGTATAAATTCCTTCTATAAAAATATGATGTTCTTTTAGCAGTCCAACTGTTTTTATTAGCTCTTCTTCTTTTTTAATACCAAGACGATTCATACCTGTATTTAGTTTCAAATGTACTTTTAAACCACTACAATTCGTTTTTACTATTTTTAAAGCCATTTCGAAAGAAGTAATTGTTACTGTTATATTATTTTGAATACAAATATCTATTTCTTGTTCTGATATAACTCCCAAACATAAAATGGGAATATTTTTTACTTGCTTTCTTATTTTCAATCCCTCTTCTAAAAGAGCTACTACTAAATAATTACAACCTCCATCAATAATGGCTTTTACTGGAAGAATTCCATCATGCCCATAACAATCTGCTTTTACAACACCAAAATAGTATTGGTATTGATTATATTTTTTGATGATTTTTGAAACATTATTTTGAATATGAGAGGTATTAATCTTCACATAAGTTTCCCTATACTGCTTCATAACACATTCCTTTCTAAATTCTCTTATATCATTTTATTAGCTTTAAATTTATGCGCATTATTTTATCACATAGATAAGTATGACTTGATAGTATATTTATATTCATCAAAAATCTTTTTAGTAATTATTTAAATGCGTTTTATTTCAGTAATTGTATCCAATTAACTCTTATTTTGCTATATTTACTATTTCACTTCTGGGAATTATTCTAACCTTCACTTTATTCATTCCTAATAATTCGCACTTTACAAGTCTATGAAGTCCATCTAATATAACTAATCTACCCTTATTTTCCATTACATCTATTGGATAAGATATGTCTGAATTCATAACTCTATCATATTGTGATTGATATTTTTTAGGATTATTTATTACTTCAATTGGTTTTAACACATACCAATGATTCTGCCAATTCCAAAAAGGAATATCAAAATGCCATTTTAATACTTCTATATTTATTTCTTCCTCTGAATAGTTTAATTTCCAAACAACTTCTTCTTTCCAATCAAAATCAAATCCATATTCTAATACACTTTCTGGGAGTGCTATACTATCAGTCATTTCCCAGCTTTTAAAATAAATACATTCCCCATTTCCATTAAATTTAATTTCATATATGCCATCATAATTTTCATTATTTTGTTTTAATGTCCAGTGAGCAATTGCTGTATTTCCATCTAACGCAAGTAAAGTAATTTCTATATTTTCTATATCTTCTTCTTTCACATGCTTCCATTCTTCTTTAATTTCTTCTATTGTAGTATAAGGTTCCATAAAGGGCGTTTCTTGATAAAATGTGGTTTGTTGAAATAATGAAACTGCTTTTTCTATATTTTTCTCTAACCAATATTTTTTTAATTTTTCTAACCATTCTATTACAAATTCTTTCTCCATACTATTTCTCCTTCAAGATTTTATTTTATCTCTTAATAAAATTTTTCTTGTCTTTTCATTGAATACGTCTTTCCACTACTATTTTCTACTATTTCAAAACTGACTTTATCAGGTAATTTACCTTTTACTAATCTTACTTTCATTTTAGTACCAATTTTATATATAGTAGAAGAATTAAAACTAGTAAAAGAATAACTATTTTTTCTATATTCTGCATCTAATTCTTCTGCTAGAATAAAACCTTCAATACAATTTTTAAGTTCTATTAAAAGTCCTTTATCAGAACAATCTTTTACAACAGCATCTACCTCTTCTCCTAAATGCGCCAATAAATATTCTCTACTTTTGAGCCTAATGATTTTTTCTTCACACTTATTGATTTCTCCTTCTCTAATAGTAACATATTTAGAATCTTCATCTATTTTTTTCACATCATCTGATGTTTGAGGAAGGTTTTCTAAGTAATGTTTTTTTATAATACGATGTATCATTAAATCGGGATATCTTCTAATTGGTGAAGTAAAATGTGTATATTTGGAAAATCCTAATCCAAAATGTCCTAAATCATCTACTGAATATTTTGCTCTTCTCATACATCCAATGAGTAGATTTGAAATAACAGGATAATTAAGACTTCTACGATATTCTTCTAATATTGTATTAAGAATAAATGAACGCATTTCTCTTTCTACTTTAAAAATTGGTTTAATTGATACTCCTATAGATTCTAATTTGCCTTCTACTTCTTTTAATTTGGTTAAGTCTGGTGATAAATGAATACGATGTGGATATACAATTCCTTCATTTGAAAGAAGTGTTGCAATGGATCTATTTGCTGCTAACATAAATTCTCCAATCAAAAATTCTGATTTTCCTCTATTTCTCTTTTTTACATCTACGACATGTCCATAACGATCTAATTCTATTATAGGTTCTGTTGCATCAAATTCAATAGAACCACTTTCTTTTCTTCTTTCATATAATTTATC
Organism: uncultured Mycoplasmatota bacterium; assembly: GCA_947645535.1. GTDB lineage: Bacteria > Bacillota_I > Bacilli_A > RF39 > UBA660 > MGBC102946. The sequence goes on along the minus strand of CANSDD010000086.1, from coordinate 1,138 downwards.
GGCAAGTGATTTCATTTCAAATAATGTATCTTTAAAAGGGGTATAACCAGATACATTCGTTCCATCTAATACTACATTTGCATCTTCATATGTCATTCTTTTTTTCGACTCAATAATTGTTGGAAAACAAGATACATCTTTTATAATTCCATTTCTTGAAATTTTCATTTGACAAGTAAGTGTTAACCGATATACTCCTTCGTTTAAAGAGCAAACTCCATTAGAAATATTTTCTGGAAGCATTGGATAAACATAATTTAATAAATAAGCGGTCATTCCTCTTTTTCTAGCTTCTAAATCGAGTGGACTATTCTCTTTTACATAATAATCAACATCTGCGATATGTACACCTAATATATAATGTCCATCTTCTTCCTTAAGTGAAATAGCATCATCAAAATCTTTTGAATATTTTCCATCAATGGTAAATATTTCACTATCTACTAAATCTTTCCTATTTGTTTGAATTGTTTCAAAGTCTGGATTTTTTACTAATGATGCTTGTCTTAATGCTCTTTTAGAAAAGATTGTTGGTATATCATAGCTTTCAGCAGTATCCATAATATCAATACTTGCATCATTTCGATTACCTAATACTTTATATATAATTGCTTTGATTCCATCACTATTATTTTCTAGACGAAAACGTACTTTTGCTCCATCATAAAGATTTGGAAAATATTTACAAGGAATTCGTATAATTCTATCTTTTTGATATTGTATTTCTACATAAGGTTCTTCATTTTCAAAAATTATTTCTCCTATACTAGCTTCTTTAAATGTATATAATCTTCTTATTATATACTTATGTCTTCTAACTTCTTCTATACTACATACAATAAAATCTTTAAATTGAAATTTACTTCCAAATGTTTTTTTAGAAATAATTAAACTTGGTCTATCTACTAGATGAATACATATCATATTAGGATCATCTAATTCCAATATTTGACCAATATATATTTGTTCCATTTTTACATTCCCCCCATCATTATATTAACATATCTTTTTTCAATAATAAAGAAAAAGCAATTATTTTATATAATTACTTTTTAAATTTCGTATAATGTGGAATTGCTAATTCATAAATTTTTTCATCTTCTACTGATTTTTTGGCGTAAAGATTTCTGTTTCTTCT
>CANSDD010000085.1 GCA_947645535.1 uncultured Mycoplasmatota bacterium | reverse complement strand
TGAAAAGCAATAATTACGAAATTAAACAAATAAACTTTAGAAGTACATTTTATAGCGATTTTGAAGAATTATATAAGCAAGGTTATATTGATAAGCAAAGACCACTTACTTATAACTTCAATGGTATATGTACTGATACGATTGTTAGATATAGTGAATATTTACCTATTAAAGAAGTTATGCAACACTTATATAGATTAAATGAATATTATGAAGTAAATTTTTATAAAGGGACACTATATAAAGAAACTGAAAAATTAGATATGCTTCCACTAAAAAATGGTGAAGTTCCAATTAGAATATTCCCATTGCAAGATAATAACAATGGAAATGAGAACTGGATATCAATGGGAATGCTTGCAACAAAAAATAATCCTAATGATATAAAAGTTAATATTAGAGATGTGTTTGAAACAATACCAGATAATATTAATGAAGAAGATTTTTGTTAACTTTTTTCTAAAAAAGTTATAACAAACGAACACGTTTTGTTGAACAAAGTTCAATGAAAGTGGGAAAAGTTTGTTAAACAAAATTATGAAAATAATTGCTTACGATAGTTTGCAATTACTGAATAATTTTAATAGATAAAATAATAAGCAGTGCTTACTATTTTATCAGAAGTCTTATGTAGTTTTAATGCTTTACGAAGTTTAGCATTATTACGAAATAAGACAGGTGGATTCTAAGGTTGCCTAAACCTTAGCCCCCATATTTTGATACTTGTGTCAAAATATATAGGGGGTTAGAGATTTTGACAGAGCAAAATTATCCTATTATAAATAGTAGGACTCTATTCTAACAAAGGGGGTTATGAATTTATGGAAGAATTATCTTATTCATTACATTTAGGTAATGATAAAAACAAATCAAAAAAAGCAAGAAGAACAGCAAAAACGAATGATACTAATACTACTTCTTTTAATAATAATGCTATTCAAAATCATCAGCAATTATCAAAAGTTGATAAACATAATTTGAGAAAATATGATGAGGACAAAGAATTAATTTGCACAATAAGGGGAACTTCCTCTATTGTAGAAGATACTAAAAAATTGTATTCGGAATTATTTGAAGATGCTAGAATTAAATACAATAAAAAGCAAAAAAGGAATGATAGAAAGATAGAAAATTATTTTAATCATATCTCAAATGACAACAAAAGAGATCTTGCATGTGAAATTATTATTGAACTTGGAGATATGGATTTTTGGGCTGAACAAGATGATAAATTTAAGCATAAAATGGTTGAAGTTTTTAAAGAACAAATAGTAGATTTAGAAGAAGTTGTACCTAACTTCAGAATCGCAAATGCAACTATTCATTTTGATGAATCTAGTCCCCATTTACATATTGTTGGAGTTCCCTTTAAAGATGGAATGAAAAATGGTATGGAAAAACAAGTTGGTAAATCTGATGTCTTTAATAAAATAAGTTTAGTAAATATTCAAGATAAAATGAGAGAATATTGCATCAATTCTTTCAATAGAATTTATCATTTAAACTACACTCTTAAAGCAAAAGAAGAAGGGAGAAATGTTGATATTAATGTCGCTAATATGAATGAATATAAAAAGTTCAAACGAGAACAAGAAAAATACAAAAAACAACTCAAAGAATTAAATAGTAAGACAGATGAATTACAAAATAAATCTAATGAAATTAATGATATTATTAATAATCTAAAACCTACTATCACTAATAAAAATAACTTTACTATTTCTAATGAAAATATAGATAAGATTAAAAAGTATATAGAACAAACTAATGACACTACTTCTAATTTAAGAAATGCGAATGATATAAATATAGTCTTAAAAAAATATGAAGAAGATTTAAGAGAACACTCTAACGAAGTTAGAAACTTGAAAAAGAAAATAAAAACTCGTGATGATAGAATTGAAGAATTAGAATATGACTTAAATGATGCAAATGAAACTATTGATGAGTTAGAAGATAAAGTATCAGAATTGCAAAAAATAGTTGATTACTTTAAAGAGTTATGGAAAAAATTTATAGAATTTTTACAAAATAAATTCTTCTCTAATGATAAATATGATGACTTTATAAATGATTTATATGAAGAAGATATACTTGATGAAAATGATATTGATATAATACAAAATAATAAAAATAATGACAAAAGTGATGATTTTGAAAGATAAATGTGTTAAAATAGTATATGTAAATGACAAAAGGATAAAAAGGGAAAATATCAATTAGGAGGAAAAGATGGAACAAACAAAAATTAAAGTTGGTATTTTGCCTAATCAATTTTTAAAGTCAGATGGAACTTTTGACAAAGACGAGGCAATTAAATTATCTGGAAAGATTGCAGGTGTGTGTTATGACAAAGAAGGATTTGCACATCTTGAAAATGAGCCAGAAGAAAAGACAATGCGTAGAGTTGATATGACATTAAATAATGGTCATCATAGTGTTTATGACCATATTTTGATAAACTTTAACCTACAAAATTTACCTAAAATTTTAGCAATGGTGCTTAATAATGAACACCAATATACAACAAGTGAAAAATCAGCAAGATATACACCAGTTGTTAGACAAGAAGGATCAATTATAACTGAAGATGAAGAAAGATTATATAATAAGTGGATTGATATATTTAAAATCAAAATTAAATCACAATATGGAAATATCTATAATGATGCTAAAATTCAAAAATTAGCACAAGAAAATGCTAGATATTTAGTAACTGTATTTATGCCAACACAGATGATTTATTCAACATCTTTAAGACAAATTAATTATATTGCTTCTTGGATGCAAAATTATATTGAAAATGCTGATATGAGTAATGCTTTTGAAAGAAAATTATCATCTTCTATGCAAGAATTATTAGAAGGCCTTGCTGATGTAAATGTTCTTGAAGAAGGACTATTGAAAAACGAAAAATATAGAAGTTTATCTATATTTGGTAAAGATTTAGATAAAAAAGAAGAACATTTTGGAGATGTTTATTCAACATTATATAAAGGTTCTTTTGCTCAACTTGCTCAAGCACATAGACATAGAACACTTGATTATCAAATGGAAATGTTAAATGAAAAAGAATACTTTGTACCACCAATTATTGCCGATGATCAAATGTTAGTTGATGAGTGGCTTGGAGATATGCAAATTGTTAGAGGTGTTAACCCACAAGGAGAACTTGTTAAAATAAGCGAAGTTGGAAAATATGAAGATTTTATTTTAAAATGCAAAGAAAGATTATGTTCAGCAGCACAACTTGAGATAATGCAACAAACAAGAGAAACTCTACTAAAATATAAAAAAGCATTAGAAGAATCAAATAGTCCACTTGCTAAAGATATTGAAAAATATTCTCATGGTGCAAGATGTACTTTCCCAGATTTTAATTGTTCATCTGATTGTAAATTTAGTGAAGGAAAAACATTAGTTAGAAAAATTTAATTATGGAAAAAGGAAAGTTAATTGTTGTTGAAGGTGCTTGTGATGGAATTGGCAAAACAACACAATATGAAATGTTGTGTAATCATTTTCTAAATGATGGACAAGAAATTGCTAATCATCACTTCCCATCTTATGGAACATATCAAGGTGCTCCTGTAGAAAAATATTTAAAAGGAGAATTTGGACAACCTAATGAATTATCTCCATATTTTATAAATAGTTTGTATGCAACTGATAGAGGTATTACTTGGTATACAAGTTTAAAACAATTATATGAACAAGGAAAAGTTATTTTACTTGATAGATATACTACATCTAGTCTAATTTATCAATCTGCTCTAATTGAAGATATAGAGCAAAAGAAAAAATTTATAGATTATGTTATTGATTTTGAATATCGTAAAATTGGAATTAAAGAGCCAGACAATGTTATATTTTTACATGCTCCTTTTGATTTGGTTACAGAAATGAGAAATGCTAGAAAACAAAACGAAGGAATAGTTAATGATATACATGAAAGTAATTTAGACTTTATGAAAAAAGTTTATGAAAGTGCTATGTTTATAGCAGATTATCTTTCTTGGGATAAGGTACAATGTAATGATGGTAATAAAATGAGAGAAATAAATGATATTCATAAAGAAATATATAGTTTAGTAAAAAAGAAAAAATAATTAGAAAAGTGGCAAAATGAATTGCTACTTTTTGCTTTATTTGGTAGAATTGTAATAGAAATTGATACAAATATTGTATTGATTACTGAATTTGGCGAAAAAAGTTTGAAATAACTTTCTTACTCGCACCAGAGTGATAGGAAACTCGAACTTTTTATTCGAGAGTAATAAATATTAACTAGAAGTATCGTCTAGTTTTTTTGTTATTTGAGAATGGAAGTGATGAGTTATGAAGGAAGTAAAGGAATTAAAGTTTGATAAGGAAGTTTTAAAAAGACTCCAAATGATATGTAGATTTGCTTGTGTTAAACCGATTATTAAACAAGGAAGTATTATTAATATCAAAGGAACTAACATTGCTTATGTAAGTCCACATATTATAACAGCGGGAAAGAATAATTATTTAATATTTAATGGAAGTGATACTTTATTTGTAAATGATTATTCTAAAAGTATTAAATTAAAGGATTTAGAAGTTCATATTAAAACAAATTAATTGTTTTAAAACTAGGCGTGCAAAAAGGAAGTACAATACTTGAGGTTAAAAGTATGGTCTTTTTGTACTTTTAATCTCTCTAAAATCGAGAAAAGGAGAGATGAAAGATGAACGAAGAAAAGAAAATTGCAGGGATTTACATTCGAGTGAGTACACTTGACCAAGCTCGTGAAGGTTTTAGTTTAGGGCAACAAGAAGAACAATTAAAAGCCTTTTGTGAGCGAAAAGGTTATGAGATATACAAAGTATATGCTGATGAAGGAATTAGTGCTAAAAATGATAAAAGACCAGCATATAGAGAAATGTTAAGAGATGTAAAAAACGGTACAATTAATGTTATTGTGGCATTTAAAATGGATAGACTTACAAGAAGTGTCTTTGATGTAGAAAAATTAATGACAGTAGTTGATAATGCAGGATGTGATATAGATTGTTTAAATGATTCATCAAATACTACCACTTCTACTGGAAGATTAACTTTAAGAATTATGACAAGTGTAAGTCAAAATGAAATAGAAAAATGTTCAGAAAGAACTAAATTTGGAATGGTTGGAGCTATCCAAGCAGGACACATTCCTGTAAGAAAAATACTAGGTTTTATGAGAAAAGATAAGAAGTTAATTATTAATCCAGCAGAATCTAACAT
>CANSDD010000084.1 GCA_947645535.1 uncultured Mycoplasmatota bacterium | reverse complement strand
GTTATGGGTTACCTTTGGTAAGAGAATTGATAGCTAAAAATAAATTACTAAAAAACGAAAAGATGATTACCAATGATGAATTTACGCAGCGTTTGATTATTAAACTGGAAAGAAAAAAATAAAATACTGGTTGAAATCAGTATTTTTTGAGACTAAAAAACTGTAAACATTAGAGTCTACAGTATAACATGTCAAATCAATTTTTTTATTTTATTAAACTTTTTGGGCATTCTGGTTCATCAAGTACCCAGCAAGAACAAGCTTGACTTCCCATAGTTGCACTACTAAGTCCTAATGTTTTTAAAATTGAAGCAAAAAATCTCATATTACTACACTCCTTTCTTTTATGCGTTTGCACCTTCTAAATATGTTTTGTAATTATTGTATGGTAAATGGAAAAATTTATATACCATTGGTGAAATTAGAAAACATTGTACGATTGGTGCATATATGAAACAGTTAGAAATAAAATTGTTCTGAATATATAATGCAAGTATTCCGAAGATACAAGCAATTGCAGTAGAAATTAGCTTATATACACGTCTTCTTGTGGGATTTACAATTGGACGTTTATAAGTATCAGCAGGACTATTTTTGTAAATAAAGCAAATGGTTATTAAACTAATCATCCATTTTGTTATACTTGATAAATGAGTATAAATACAGAGCCATGGAATTAGTAAAAATATAATTGAAGATGTTAATAAACAAATCCAGCTTTTTGTAGCATGAAGTCCAAATGACCATGTTCGAATGATATTAAAAATAATCATAAATATGAATACTTCTAATATAATATTTAGAAACCATGCTATTAAAAGTATTATGATTGCTTTTGTTACAGTTAAATAAATCCCAAGTAATCCATATTCTATTTCAGCTAACGTAACCTCGTCGATATTAGGATTGTATTTTTGTATTAAGTTTAAGGAATACTTCATTATTATTTTTTTCATTACTACCATTTCCTCCTAGTTTCGTATTTATTCTAACATACACAATTGAGTGATGCTAGAATTTTTACTTTCTTCTTCCTAAATGTTGTATTAAATAACTTATTTTTTGTGCGAATGATTTTTTTCTTGCATTCGTGCATATATTTGTATCGTTCGTGAAATGGTACATTTTTTTTGCTATAAAAGTGTTATAATGTCTTTGTCCTAAAACAATAGCATTGTCGAAGTTTGTCGATTTTTTGAGCTCAAAAATTATTGAAATGCTTGTTTAAAAGGATTATAGTATAAGTGTAGGGGAGATTTAAGAGAAGGGAGATGTTAGCATGACTGGAAAAGTTAAATGGTTTAATAATGAAAAAGGCTTTGGATTTATTGAATATAAAGATGGCGAAGATATTTTTGTTCATTATTCTGCTATTTTGTCAGAAGGCTACAAGACTTTGGTTGAAGGCCAATATGTTGAGTTTGAATTAGTTAGAACTGATAAGGGTCTTCAAGCAAAGAATGTTGTAGAAATAAAAACTGCTTTGGTATAAGTAGTTTTTTTTCACATAAAATCCCATAATTAACAAGAAAAAAATATGATATAATAAAGATAGAAAGGAATGATGTTTTTATGAAAATAAATATTCGTGGAGACAAAGTTAAAGTAACAGACGCAATTAAAAATCACATCGAAGAAAAAATTGGAAGATTAGAAAGGTATTTTGAAGATGCACAAAGTTTAACGGCCAATGTACTTATTAAAGTACAAGGAATAAATCAAATTGTTGAAGTTACAATACCTGCTAAAAAGTTTATTTTAAGAGGGGAAGTAAAAGAGAAAGATTTGTATGCTGCTATTGATTTAGTATCAGATAAACTAGAAAGACAAATTCGTAAGAATAAAACGAGAATGAAAAAAAATAATAAAAAATCTCCTATTGTTGATTTTGTAATGGAATTTGAAGAATCTGGAGTAGAACAAGATGAAAAAACTGTAGTTAAGAGAAAAACTATAGAAATGAAGCCAATGAGTGAAGAAGAAGCAATTCTTCAAATGAACTTATTAGATCATGCTTTTTATATATTTAAAGAAGCAGAATCAAACGAAGTTGCAGTTGTATATCGTAGAAATGATGAAAAATATGGAATAATCAATGTAAAATAAGGCTTTGTGCCTTATTTTACATTGTGTAAATGATTAAAAAGTTAAAAAATGACAAGTATTAATTTCGGCAAACTGTAATTTGAAGATAGTTCAAGGAAATAATAATATTTATTATTTGAATTCAAGTGTATAAAAAATTTGGGAGTCATAATTTTTTAAACATCTAAAAAAACGATTTGACTATTAAACTGATATCTGTTATAATGTATATAGATGAAGGAAGCTTCATATAATAAAAAAGAGGATACATTTGATATTGTCGTGTTAGATGTTTCTCTATTATAATTGTGTGGAGAAACGCCTTTCAATTTTCACGATTGATTGGTGTTTCTTTTTGGTTAATCCTTCTTTTTAAGGATCAAAATTGTGTAAAATACAATAACTAGTGCGAAAGCAACTAATTCCATTTGATGATTTCCTTTCTGTAATTTTTTTCAAGAAAAATCACTTCCTATTCATATTTATATTATGAATAGAGTAAACACCATAACTATCTAAATGTACCTCGCCTACATTATACTATTTATCTTCTATAATGTAAACCATTATGATAGATGTTTTTTGAAATAGAAGAAAATATTTATTTTGTATATGACAGCTAACGGAAAAGAAAGTAATTACTAAACATATTATTCTAAATAAAAATCATAGAATAAATTAAAGAGAAAATCGTGAATTCTCTTTAAAAGTCTATGATTTTTATTTATTTTTTGATAAAATAGTTGTTATAGATTGAAAGGACAAGATAATAAATGAAATTTTTGAAGAAAATATTTGATCATGAATATAAAGAATTAGAATCTTTTAAAAAAATAGCAGATGATGTAATGGCTTTAGATGAAGAAATATCAAAATTATCAGATAAAGAATTGCAGGCTAAAACAGAAGAGTTCAAAAAGAGGTTAGAAAATGGTGAAACAGTAGAGGATATTAAAGTGGAAGCTTTTGCTGTTGCAAGAGAAGCTGCATTTCGTGTAATAGGAGAAAAACCTTACTATGTACAAATTTTAGGTGGACTTGCAATTCATTATGGAAATATTGCTGAAATGAAAACTGGTGAAGGAAAAACATTAACTTGTACAATGCCAGCTTATTTAAATGCGTTAACAGGAAAAGGAGTACATGTTATTACTGTAAATGAATATCTAGCGGGACGTGATGCTGAATGGATGGGAAATATTTATCGTTTCTTAGGTCTTACCGTGGGAGTAAATTATAGAGAATTAACACCAAGTGAGAAAAAAGATGTTTATAATTGTGATATTACTTATTCAACAAATAATGAAGTTGGATTTGACTATTTAAGGGATAATATGGTAGTTAGAGCACAGGACAGAGTGCAAAGACCACTTAATTTCGCAATTGTTGATGAAGTTGACTCTGTACTTATAGATGAAGCTAGAACACCACTTATTATATCTGGTGGATATATGAAATCAGCTAATCTCTATATTGATACAGATCGTTTTGTAAAAAAATTAAAAGAAAATCAAGGATACATCTATGATGAGAAAACAAAAGCAGTTATTTTAGATGAAGAAGGAATTGCTGAAGCCGAAAAGACATTTCATGTTGATAATTTATATGATATTAAAAATACAAATTTGGTACATTTTATCAATCAAGCATTAAGAGCAAACTATTCTATGAAAAGAGATTTTGATTATGTAGTTAAAGATGGTGCTGTAGTTATAGTAGATCCATTTACTGGTCGCTTAATGCAAGGACGTACTTATTCAGAAGGTCTTCATCAAGCAATAGAAGCAAAAGAAGGAGTACAAATTCAGGAAGAGACAAAAACACTTGCTACAATTACATTTCAAAATTTATTTAGAATGTATCAGAAATTGGCTGGTATGACAGGAACTGCGAAAACAGAAGAAGAAGAATTTAGAGATATTTATAATATGTATGTTATATGTATTCCAACTAACAAACCAGTTATTAGAAAAGATTATGGAGATTTAATCTTTGCAACTGCAAAAGGAAAATATAAAGCTATTGTTGATGAAATAGAAGAAAGACATAAAGTAGGGCAACCAGTTCTAGTAGGTACTGTCGCAGTAGAAACAAGTGAACTTATTAGTTCTATGTTAAAGAAAAAGAAAATTCCTCATGAGGTATTAAATGCCAAAAATAATGCAAGAGAAGCTGAAATTATTGCGAAAGCAGGTGAAAAAGGTGCTGTTACAATTGCAACGAATATGGCAGGACGTGGAACTGATATCAAATTATCAGATGAAGTAAAAGAATTAGGCGGACTTGCTGTTATTGGAACAGAACGTCATGAATCACGTCGTATTGATAATCAGTTACGTGGTCGTTCAGGTCGTCAAGGAGATCCAGGTTTTTCACAATTCTGTGTTTCGTTCGAAGATGAACTTATGGTTCGTTTCGGAACAGATAGAGCAAAAGCAGTACTTGCTAAAGTAGGATTTGATGGAGAAGCATCTATTCGTAATAAAATGCTATCTAGTTCTATTGAATCTGCTCAAAAACGTGTAGAAGGTAATAACTTTGATATGCGTAAAACATTACTAGAATATGATAATGTTATCAATGAACAACGTGAAATTATATATGAAAGAAGAAATGAAATATTAGATTCAGAATCTATTCATGAAACTATTTTAAAAACATTCCGTGATTATATAACTGAATTAGTAGAATCTCATATTATGCCAGAGGGAAGATTAACAGATAAAGATTTAGATGAAATAAGAGAATCTATGAATGAATTATTAAAGAATAATATGGATTTAGCTGATTTGCAAGATAGAACAGTAGAGGAAGTAATAGAAAATATTTATAATCGTGTTGTGAATGAATATACTGAAAAATTAAAATCCATTCCAGAAGAAGTTCAAAATGAATTTGAAAAGGCAATTACACTAAGAGTTACTGATACTCATTGGATGGAACACATTAATACAATGTCTAATTTAAGAGAAGGTATATATTTAAGAGGATATGGTCAAGAGAATCCACTTCAAGCATATACGAAAGAAGGATATGATTTATTTGATGAAATGTTAAGTATAATAGATAAAGAAGCAACAATTTATTTATTACGTGCAGAAATTAGGCAGAATATTGAAAGAAAACAAGTTATAGAAGGAAAAGCAGTAGAAGATACAAACAAAGTTAAAAAACAAGCACCTAAAAGAGTGGCTAAAGTAGGTAGAAATGATTCATGTCCTTG
>CANSDD010000083.1 GCA_947645535.1 uncultured Mycoplasmatota bacterium | reverse complement strand
GCATAGCGAGTGGTTTTTTGTAGTTGCTTTACGCAACTACCCCCTAAAGGATAATTAAAACAGAGCAGTATTCTACTCTGTATAATCACAACTACTACATTTTATTTTTGGATTTTTTCCCTTTTTCTCTACAAGCATACTCTTACATTTTGGACAAAATCTACCAATTGGTTTATCCCAATATGCTGTTTTACAAGTTGGATATTGATTACATCCATAAAATACTTTTCCTTTTTTTGATTTTTTTTCAACTATTTTTCCATCGCAATTTGGACAATCAGCTACTTCAATTACCTCTTTTGGTTCTGATTTTATATATTTACACTCAGGATAATTGCTACAAGCAGTAAAACTTCCATATTTTCCTTTTCTAATGACTAATGGATTTCCGCAATTTGGACAATCTTCTCCTGTTTTTTCTGCTTCCTTTTTTGGCATTGAATCAAATGCATGTTTGATACTTGGTTCAAATTCATCATAGAAACTTTGTAATGTATCATACCAAACAATATCTCCTTCCGCAATTTTATCTAAATCTTCTTCCATATTGGCAGTATATTTTACATTGATTAGATGAGAAAAATATTCTTGTAATTTATCGGTAATTTCTATTCCAATTTCTGTTGGAACAAACTTCTTTTCAGTAACAGTTACATATCCTCTTGTCTTTAATGTTTCCATTGTTGTTGCATAAGTACTAGGTCTACCTATTCCAAGCTCTTCCATCTCTTTAATTAGTTTTGCTTCTGTATATCTAGCAGGTGGTTTTGTAAAATGTTGTTCTTTTTCTATATTTTCAGCTGTTAATACTTCATTTACATTCAAAACTGGTAAACTCTGATCTTTTGTATCTTCATAATCAGAATATACTTTTAAATATCCATCAAATACAATTACTTGTCCTGCCATTTTAAACTGATAATTTTGATTATCTAAAATAACCGTTGTATTATCTGTTTTCGCATCTGCCATTAAAGAAGCTAATGCACGATAATAAATCAGTCTATAAAGTTTATATTCATCAGGTGTCAAATACTGTTTGATAGAAAGTGGATCTCTATTAATGCTAGTTGGTCGAATTGCTTCGTGAGCATCTTGCACATTTTCTTTTTTCTTTCCTTGTTTTACATGACCAACATAATTTTTTCCATATTTATCATTAATATATCCATATGTTTCTTTTACAAATTCATCAGAAAGACGAATCGAATCAGTACGCATGTAACTAATTAAACCGACTGTTTCATGTTCTAGTTCAATTCCTTCATATAATTTTTGAGCAATACTCATCGTCTTTTTTGAAGTCATTCCAAGTTTTGAAGATGCTTCTTGTTGTAATGTACTCGTAATAAAAGGAACTTTTGATGGTTTGTTTTTTGTCTTTTTCTCTACACTTTCTATTTTAAAATCATCTTTTAATTCACTTAAAACTTTATTTGCAGCTTCTTCATCTTTCATTTCAATTTCTTTATGATTATATGAAAATAAATCTGCTTCAAATTCTTTAAAGAAAGAGGTAATAGTCCAGTATTCTTCCGCTTTAAATGCTTCTATTTCTCTTTCTCTATCGACTACTAATTTAAGGGCAACACTCTGTACTCTTCCAGCACTACTTCCATCTGTTTTTGATTGAATGAGCTTACTTAAACGAAATCCAATAATACGATCTAAAATTCTTCTAGTCTCTTGACTGTTTACCAAATCTTGATCAATTTTTCTCGCTTTTTCAAATGATTCTAATACTGCATTTTTGGTAATTTCATTAAATACAATACGATTATATTTTTCTTCTTTTAATCCTAATGCATCATATAAATGCCAAGCAATTGCTTCTCCTTCACGATCAGGGTCGCTTGCAAGATAGACAAAATCTGAATCTTTTGCATCTTTTTTCAGTTCATCAATCAATTTCTTTTTTCCTTTAATTGGAACGTAATCTGGTTTAAAATGTTCTTCTATATCTACTCCAAAACCGTATTTTCCTTTTGTTGATAAATCTCTTACATGTCCTTTACTAGAAACTACTTCATAATCTTTTCCTAAATATTTTGATATTGTTGTTGCTTTATGTGGTGATTCGACAATCACTAATTTTTTTCCCATAGTTCACTTCCTTTATGTCATTTCTAATTTATACACTATATTTGAAAACTTGTCAAATTATTTCCCCCTCAATTATAATATACTATATATTTTTCTAAAATCCTAACTTTTATGAAATTTTTCCACATTTACTTCCCCATGATTCAATGAAAGTATGATCTTTATAGATTCTAAGTATCTCACAGTGATTGGAACATTTATCACATTCTCTTCCTTTTGTTTCAAAGGAAATATCAGCAATATTTAAAGTTCGTTTTTTCCCATCTTCATGACTGTGGGCAAGTAACGCAATCCCAATTGCTCCCATTAGATGACTATTTGAATCTACAATTACATCAGCATTTAAAATTTCTCTAAAATATTTAACAACACCTTCATTTTTAGAAACTCCACCTTGAAAAATAATCGGTTTTTCTATTTTTTTCCCTTTTCCTACATTATTTAAATAATTTAATACTACACTACGACATAAACCTGCGATAATATCTTCTTTTGGATATCCTACTTGTGCTTTATGAATTAAATCAGATTCTGCAAAAACAGTACATCTAGCCGCTATTTTGACTGGATTTCTAGATTTCAAAGCAAGCATGCCAAAATCATTTATTTCTACTCCTAGTCTTTTTGCCTGACTAGATAAAAAAGCTCCTGTACCTGCTGCACATAAGGTATTCATTGCATAATCTGTAATAATACTATCATTTAATAAAATTATTTTTGAATCTTGCCCACCAATTTCTAAAATTGTTTTTACATTGGGATAAAAATGTGTTGTGCCAACTGCATGAGCTGTAATTTCATTCTTCACAATATTCGCATCTACCATAAGTCCAATGAGCTTTCTAGCACTCCCTGTTGTTCCTATTCCATAAATTTCTACATCTTCATCTAATTGTTCTTTTAGTTCTTTTAATAACCTTTTTACCGCTTTTATTGGATTTCCTTCTGTCCAAATATAAAGTGATTCTAAAATATTGTTTTCTTCATCTAAAATAACACCTTTTGTCGAAATAGAACCTATATCAATTCCTAAATATCCTTTTCTCACAATTTCCTCCTCATAAGAAGCATATCATAAAATGCTTCTAATCTTGTTTTTATACCAACTTCTGATGTATTTGAATCAAAACTAAAAAATATAACAGGAACATGATAGTCATTACATACTTTAGAAATGATTGGCATCGCACTAATTTCAGGAGTACAAAAAGATGATTTAATATGAATAATTCCATCATATCTATCTAAACATAATTCTTTTGCTCTTCCTATATTATCTGCTGCATCTGCCCCCATTTGATATGTTATATATTTTTTTGTATTTTTTAAATACTGTTTAATTTTTTTATGTTTTTCAAATAATAAGTAATACACATTGGTAAATCTTTTTACTTCTATATGCATAGAAGCTAGCTCTTTTTCAAGCTCATAATTAGAATATGGTTCCATCACCGTATAAAGTTCTCCAATAATACCAATTTTTAAAACATCGTTTGGTTTATTTATTTTTATTTCTTTAAATTTTTTCTTATATTTACGATAAAGATAATGTAATTTTAATGGATTATTTACTTTAGAAAAGTTTTTTAACATTTCTTCTTTTAATTTTAAAAAGCTACCTTTTTCTACTTCAAATCCTATATTGCCCCTAATATAATGGTCTATATCATCCATATACTTTATCATTTGCTTGGTAATAAGTAAGTAATAAATTCCTTTTAAAACATGAAACTTAGGATCTATTTCTTTCATCATATGATAAATTCTTTTGACATCTGTATGTCCTGCCACAACTAAATTATAAAATTTAAAATCATATCCTAGATCTTTTAAAATTTGTTCTTGAAGTTCAGCATAATAACCATATCTACATCCGCCTCCTGCTTGAATTAAAATATTAGCTCCATTCTCTAATCCTTCTAGCAATGTTCCAAGTGTATATTTAAAAGGAGTACAGACAAATTCTGGACTATACTTGGTACCTAATTCTATCGTTCTAGATGTGATTTTCTTTGGTACAATTATTTTATTATGAAGAATATGGGAAAGTAGAAAATTTGCTGGAATGGCATAATCTCCCATTTGTGGAAATGTAATGCTACCTAGCTTTTTCTCTTTTTTCATAAAGAATATCTATAAAGCTTTCTAATCTAGTTTCCATTCCAGCACTCCCACTTTCTTCATCTACAATAAGGTTTAAATGTGGCATTTTTATTTTTCTAAGCATTAGTTCATTCACTAATGAATCTAAAGCGCAAGGAAATGATGATACATACAAAATGCCATCTATTTGCTTTTGTAATAAAGGTATTGTACCAATTAGTTCTTTATTATATTTCCAATATAAATTTGGAGATAATTCTAAAGCTTTCTTATTACCTTCTCTACTAATAAAGGCTTCTGCCATAATAACCTCTACATTCATATTTTTTAATAATTTTAATATTTCACTTCCAATATAAGGATCTTCTATATTATATGGATGACTTACTAATAGTATTTTTATTTTTTGACTATTTAATTTTTTACTTTCTTCTTTTTTTCGTATTTTATTTTCTTTTAACCATTTTTTGAAACTATGAATATAAGCAAGTTTTGATTGTTCCTTTCCTTTTCCTAAAGAAAGACCTAATTTGATAAATTCATTCATTTCATGTTTTTGATGTGCTTCATCTATATTATAAGTTAAAAGTGGAGTTGTAATAAAATTTTGAACCATATCAAAAAGTCCTAGAAAATTTGTGCAAGTTTGTTCTGTTACACCATAATTATCAATTCTTGGTACTAAAATATAGTCACATTTTGATTCTAAAGTATAAACATGCCCAAAATAAATTTTAAGTGATAAACACATTTCATCATTAGATAAATTGCAACCAGATGTTAAAATGTCTTTTGTTGTTTTAGGACTCACTAAAACCCGAAATCCTAATTCTTCTAAAAATGAAGTCCATAGTGTTCCGTAGTAATAATAATGAAGTGCTCTAGGTATTCCGATGGTTACTTTGTCCATAAGCTTCCTCCCTTTCTTTTTTACTCTAATGTATATTATGTAAAAATAAAAAGGATATGAATAAAAGTAAAAATTGGTTTTATAATAATATTGGTGATAATAATGAAAGAAAAAGATAAACAAACAATTCATTGTTCTGTTCATAATTGTTATTTCTGTGATGAAAGTATCAATACTTGTGAACTAAATGAAATAAAAGTATGTAATTGTGGAAGTAATAATGAAAAAGAAGCGACTATGTGTAATAGTTACAGAAAGAAAGAACATTAAAAAGCAAACTTTGCTTTTTTTGAGACTTTCGAAAAAGTTGTGTAAATGGTAAATTTTACCTTCCGTTGGAATCATCAAAATGATGGTTCTTTTTCTTCATTATAACATCACTAAAAACTGTGTCAATAGATTTCCTATTTGTTGTGTATT
>CANSDD010000082.1 GCA_947645535.1 uncultured Mycoplasmatota bacterium | reverse complement strand
GATTTGGCTAAACTATATGGTTGTAAAAATGGCACTAAAACAATAAATTTAGCAGTAAAAAGAAATATAGAAAGATTTCCAAATGATTTTTATTTTCAATTAACACAAGTAGAATTTGATAACTTGAAGTTTCAATTTGAAACTTCAAGTTGGAATACATATGGAGGAATTAGAAAATTACCATATATTTTTACAGAACAAGGAGTAGCTATGCTAGCAACTGTACTTAGAACTTCTATTGCTTCAGAAGTAAGTATTAATATTATGAGAGCCTTTGTAACTATGCGAAAGTATATAGGAAATAACTTAATAAAACAGAAGTATATCAATAATCAAGTAATGAAAAATACAGAAGATATAAAATTATTACAAGAATCATTTTCAAAACTAGAAGAAAAGAAAAAGATAAATGAGATATATTTTAATGGACAAATCTATGATGCCTATTCGAAAATAGTAGATATAATGAAAGAATCAAAGCAAGAGTTAATTATTATAGATAGGTATGCAGATAAAACAGTATTAGATATGATTTCAAAAGTAGAAGTAATAGTAAAATTGATAACGAAAAAGAATGGATTATTAAGCAAACTTGATATTGAAAAATATCAAAAGCAATATGATAATTTAAAAATTAAATATGATGATACATTTCATGATAGATATATAATTGTAGATAAAGAAATATTTTATCATTTAGGAGCATCAGTAAATCATGTTGGAAGTAGAACATTTTCTATTAATATATTAGAAGATGACTGTATGAAGAAATTTTTATTAGCAAAGCTAATATATAGTGAATTTTGAAATCTTGAATGAAAAAGAAAAAAATATATTTTGAAAAATATGTAACTTTAATGTGAATGTATAACTCCTTTTGTTCCTAAAATAATTAAAATCATGTTATAATGAAAAAGAAGTCAGAAAGGAAGAATAAAAAATGAATGAATTATATATAGGTTCTCATGTATCATTTAATAAAAAAGATCAATTAGTTGGATCTGTAGAAGAAGCATTATCATATGGAAGTAATATCTTTATGTTTTATACAGGTGCTCCTCAAAATACCAATCGTTCAGAAATAGATAAAGAAATTACCAAAAAAGCTCATCAAATGATGAGTGATAATAATATTGATAAAAGTAAAGTTGTTGTTCATGCCCCATACATTATCAATTTAGCCAATAATAATGACAAGTATGAATTTGCGATTAACTTCTTAAAAGAAGAAATCAAAAGAACAGAAGAACTTGGTATATCACTTTTAGTTCTTCATCCAGGAAGCCATGTAGGATTAGGCAGTAATGTAGGAATCGAAAATATTATTGCAGCTTTAAATAGGGTGATAGATAGTAAAACAAACGTAAAAATATGTCTGGAAACAATGGCTGGAAAAGGGAGTGAATGTGGATGTACTTTTGAAGAAATTGCTATGATTTTAAAAGGTATGGCATATCCTGATAAAGTAGGAGTTTGTCTTGACACTTGTCATATCCATGACGCAGGTTATAATGTACATGATTTTGACAATATTTTAACACAATTTGATAAAATAATAGGATTATCAAAACTTTGGATACTTCATATCAATGATAGTAAAAATGATATGGGAAGTCATAAAGATCGTCATGAAAACTTTGGATTAGGTAAAATAGGATTTGAAAGCTTAATACATATTATTTATCATGAAAAATTAAAAGGAATTCCTAAAATATTAGAAACTCCTTATGTTACTTTAAATGACACTACAAAAGAAAGATTATATCCACCTTATAAATTTGAAATAGAAATGATTAAAAATCAAAAAATGAATCATAATTTAATAAAGGATATTAGAGAATATTATAAAAAAGATTGATATTTTTGTTTCATTGAAAAAAATAATTCAACACCTTTTTCATAAGTATCAGAATTTAACTTTGTTTTTAGTTCCTTAAAAATTGGAGTAGGATTTTCATATAGAAATACTTTCCAATTTTTTTGTAATTGTTCATATAAAATATCTACTTCTTTTTCATCTAATTCAATATTATTTTTTTTGGCAAATAAAACAATATCTTCCTTTGTAATTTTTTTTACATAATTGCCAATAAATTGTTCTTTCATTTCCTCACCTCTTATTATAATATGTAAAAATAAAAGAATAATGTAGACAATATTTCATAAAATAATAATAAGGAGGAACTTTTTATGAATGCAAAACTTTTTGAACCTTTATTAAGTGAAGAGACTATGTATTATCATTATGATAAATTATATAAAAATTATGTAAATCAATTTCAAAAATTAGTAGATAGTAATATAACACCACTAGAAGCGGTGAAAAATATCTCTTCTTTTCCATTAGATAAAAGAGGAAATATATTACATAATGCAGGAGGAATATTAAATCATGAACTGTATTTTGAAGAAATAGACAAAAATGGAAGACATATTCCATCAGGAATCCTTATAGAAGATATTATGAAAAAATATGGATCTTATGAAAATTTTAAAAAAGAATTTATAAAAATAGCTAAATTATTAGTAGGTTCTGGATATACCTTTTTAGTACTAAATAGTCAGAATGAATTAGATATTGTCAATATGAGTAATCAAGAAACACCATATTTATATGATATGATACCAATTATGAATATTGATTTATGGGAACATGCATATTATTTAGATTATAAAAATGAAAAAAATAAATACATAGACATTTTTTTTGACCTTATAAACTATGATGTGATAGATAAACGTTATGAACAAGCCAAAGCCACTCAAAATTAAAAAATCACAACGAAAACAAAATTATAAATCATTTAATAGAAAAAAAGAAAGAAATATCGCATCAATTATTCAAAAAAGATATTATGTACTAATTGGAATTATTATTTTAGGAATGTCTATACTAATACTTGACTTATGTTATATACAAATATTTAAAAAAGAGTATTATACAAAAAAAGTAGAAGAATTAAGCACAAAAATAGTAGAAGGCTCTTCAGTACCTAGAGGGAGAATTTATGATCGGAATCATAAATTATTAGTAGATAATGTTCCAGTAAAAACAATTTATTATAAAAAAGAAACAGGAACAACAACAAAAGAAGAAATCGAATTAGCTTATACATTAGCTGATATATTAGAATTGAATATTTCTTCTTTAAAAGATTCAGATTTAAAAGATTTTTGGGTAAAAAATAATTCAGAGGAAGCAAATTTAAAAATAACAGAGGAAGAATGGAAAGCATTAGAAGAGAGGAAAATAGATAAAGATCAAATAGAAGAATTAAAAATGGAAAGAATCACAGAAGAAGAATTAAATAAATATGAAGAGAGAGATAAAAAGGCTGCTTATATTTATGCCCTTATGAATAAAGGATATTCTTATTCTGAAAAAGTAATAAAAAATAAAGATGTAACAGATGAAGAATATGCTATTATAGGCGAAAATAATTTAAAAGGAATAGGAACAAAATTAGATTGGGAGCGAACTTATCCATATGGAAATGTATTTAGAACAATGCTTGGAACAATATCAACTTCAGAAAGTGGTATTCCTTATGAATTGAAAGATGATTATTTAGCCAAAGGGTATTCCTTAAATGATAGAGTTGGAACAAGTTATATTGAATATCAATATGAAGAATATTTAAAAGGAGTGAAAAATAAATATCAAGTCATAGGTACTGAATATAAACTAATAGAAGAAGGCACAAGAGGAAATGATATTGTACTTACTATTGATATAGAATTACAACAAGCAATAGAAAAAATACTAGAAGAGGAAATATTAAAAGCCAAAAAAGAACCAAATACTAGTTTTTATAATCGTTCTTTTGTTGTAATTACAGACCCAAATACAGGAGAAGTACTTGCTATGGCAGGAAAACAAATAGTAGAAAAGAATGGAGAATATTTATTTTATGATTATACACCAGGAGTATTAACTTCTCCAGTAGTAGTAGGATCAGTTATTAAAGGAGCCTCTCATATTGTAGGATATAATACAGGAGCTTTAAAAATAGGAGAGGTAAGACAAGATGATTGTATTAAAATAGCTGCAACGCCACTAAAATGTTCATGGAAACCACTTGGTACACTTAACGATTTAACTGCACTTAAATATTCTTCTAATACTTATCAATTTAGAACTGCTATTAAAGTAGGAGGAGGAATTTATTCTTATGATTCACCACTATCTTTAAATCAAGAAGCATTTGATATTTATAGAAATACTTTTGCACAGTTTGGACTTGGTGTAAAAACAGAAATTGATATGCCATTAGAAAGTTTAGGGTATAAAGGAACAAGTACACAGTCTGGGTTACTTCTTGATTTTGCAATTGGACAGTATGATACTTACACACCAATTCAATTGTCACAATATATCTCTACAATAGCAAATGGCGGAAGTAGATTAAAACCATTATTATTAAAAGAAGTAATATCTCCAACAAATGAAACAATTTTTCAAAGTGAACCAGTTGTCTTAAATACAGTAGATACAAAACCTGAATATTTAGATAGAGTCAAAGAAGGATTCAAAATGGTATTAGAATATGGTGGAACAGGATCTGGTAGTGTTGATTTAAAATTTAAACCTGCTGGAAAAACTGGAACAAGTCAAAGTATTATTGATACAGATGGTGATGGCGTAGGTGATACAGAAACCATTACAACTACATTTGCTGGTTATATGCCGTATGATAATCCAGTCATGGCAATGGTTGTTGTTTCACCAGATAGTTTCTATCAAAGTACCTCTAGTAGTTATCAATACCACGTAAACTATAAAATATCTTATGAAGTTTCAAAAAAATTCTTTGAAATTTACCAATAATTTGTTATAATAGGTAGAGATTAACAAAAAGGAGGGAAATAGTATGGCAAAAAAAGGAGAAGCAAGAGAAAGAATTACTCTTCAATGTACTGTTTGTAAAGAAGAAAATTATCGTACACAAAAAAATAAAAAAAATACAACTGAACGTTTGGAATTAAATAAATTTTGTCCAAAATGTAGAAAATCAACAACTCATAAAGAGAAAAAATAGTAAGGAGATACATCAATGTCAAAAAAAGAGGCAATCGTTACTCATGGTCTATTGAAAGATCATATCAATTATGATGCTTTAATTGAAGCATAGGCTATGACACCATCATTTGAGCCAATGGGAAAAGTAGAAAAACCAAAAGTAAAACATTAGGTCCAAAAGTAAAGACATCATGTAAGAGAAGGCAACATAAATAGTAAAAGGAGGTATTCTATATGTTTAATATTAATGATATCAAAAATGGTATTACATTTATATATGAAGATAACATTTATCAAGTACTAGAATTTCAGCATGTAAAGCCAGGAAAAGGAGCAGCATTTGTAAAAGCAAAGTTACGTAATTTAAGGACTGGATCTACTGTTGAAAAAACTTTTAATACAAGTATTAAATTAGAAAAAGCTATGATAGAAAAACAAAATATGCAATATCTATATAATAATGGTGATGCATTTAACTTTATGAATATGCAAACTTATGAACAAATTGAATTACCAAAAGAACAATTAGGAGATAGTGCAAAATTTTTAAAGGAAGGTATCAATGTTGATATTAGTTTCTATCAAGGAGAATTAATTGGAGTTATTTTACCAGATAAGATTGAATATGAAGTAGCAAAAACAGAACCAGCAGTAAAAGGAAATACTACAAATAATGCTATGAAAGATGCTTATATGGAAAATGATTTAATGGTACGTGTTCCATTATTTATAGAACAGGGAGAGCATATTATTGTTTCTACAAAAGATGGAAAATATGATTCAAGAGCATAATACGAGAAATCGTATTTTTTTTATTTATAAAGAAAGTGCGTTTTAACCAAAAATCAACTATTTGCAACCACAAATAT
>CANSDD010000081.1 GCA_947645535.1 uncultured Mycoplasmatota bacterium | reverse complement strand
AAAATACATTTGGTAAGTTTGAAATGCAATTTTTACCTAAAATACTTATCAAATCTTAGGAGCGATTAAACCATGATTACTAATCGTTCTTTTTTCTTGTAAAATATATTAAATTGTTATAAAATAATATTAGGATAAAGATAGGTGATGAAAATATGAAAAAAAATAAAGGGTTTACACTTGTAGAGATTATTGGAGTTATAACAATTATAGCAATCATATTAGTTTTTGCTGTACCAGCAGTAGTTGGAATATTAAAAAAGAATGATGTAAATGAATATGATCGTTTTATAAAAGATTTATGTTTATCTACTGAAACATATGCAGAATTAAATATAAATTCTTATCCAAATTTGAATAATATAGGAAATTCATATCAAATTTCTATGCAAATATTATTGGATAATAGCTATGTAAAAAGTACAGCAGTAAATCCTAAAACTGACGAAAAAATAAAAGGAACTGATATAGTAAAAATAACAAAAAATTCAGATGGAAATTTTAGTTGTGAATATATAGCGAATTAAAAAAAGGAAAAAGGGGTATAGAAAAATGAAAAAAACAATACGTGATTATGATTTAAATAATAAAAAAGTAATAATAAGAGTAGATTTTAATGTTCCAATTAAAAATGGACAAATTACTGATGATAATAGAATTAAAGAAAGTTTAGAAACAATTAAATATGCAATAGAAAAGAATGCGAAAGTAATATTATTATCACATTTGGGTAGAATAAAAACAGAAGAGGATAAAGCATCTAAAACACTTGCACCAGTAGCTACTAGATTAAGTGAATTATTAGAAAAAGATGTTTTATTTATTCCTTATACAAGAGGAGAAGAGGTAGAAAAAACGATTGGTAATATGCAAAATGGCGATGTTATTCTTTTAGAAAATACTCGTTTTGAAGACTTAGATGGAAAAAAAGAAAGTTCCAATGATGAAGCATTAGGGAAATATTGGGCTAGTTTAGGAGATATTTATATCAATGATGCTTTTGGAACAAGTCATAGAAGTCATGCTTCTAATGTTGGAATTGCTTCTAAGCTTCCAAATGGAATTGGTTTTTTAATAGAAAAAGAATTAAAATATTTGACTCCAGCTATGGAAGATCCAGAAAAACCGTTTACTGTTATTTTAGGAGGCTCTAAAGTAAGTGATAAGATAGGTGTAATAAAACATTTGGTTCATAAAGCTGATTTTATTTTGATTGGTGGAGGTATGGCATATACTTTTTTAAAAGCAAAAGGATATGAAATTGGGTCATCTTTATTAGATGAAGAAAACTTACAATTTTGTAATGAAATTTTGGCCTCTTATTGTGATAAAATAATATTACCAGTAGATTCTGTATGTACTCTCTATTTAGAAAGTAATGAAGGATTAATAGAACCAATAGAGCATATTGGGCCTGATCAAATAGGTGTTGATATTGGGCCAGCAACAACACATTTATTTAATAAGTATATAGAGCTTAGTAAGACTATTATTTGGAATGGCCCAGTTGGAGTTTTTGAACAGCCACCTTTTGGAAAAGGAACAAAAAAAATATGTGAATTGTTGAAAAATAACAAGAATACAACCATTTTAGGTGGAGGAGATACTGCTAGTGCAGCAATTAATTTTGGATTTAAAGATTCTTTTTCTCATATTTCAACTGGAGGAGGAGCTTCACTAGAAATGTTAGAAGGAAAAGAATTACCTGGTATAAGCATTATTACAGACTCTACAAATTAGCAAAAAAGGATGATGTTATGAACCAAAAGTTAAAAAATAAATTAAGTATTTTATTACTTATTATAGTAACTATAGCAGTACTTTATTTCGCTCTTAAAGACGATTTTATAGATATTGTAAATGAGATTCTTAGAGTCAATATTGGATGGCTTTTGATAGCTATCTTCTTACTAGTAAGTTATTGGTATATGAAATCAATGGTTTTATATCATACTGCTAGGCATTTTAAAAAAGATTATAGAATTACCCAGGCCTTTAGGAATATACTACTAACACAATTTTTTAATGGAATAACTCCATTTGCAAGTGGCGGCCAACCTTTTCAAGTATATTCATTAAAACAAGAAGGAATTTCTTTAACTGATGGAACAAATATTATTATACAAGATTTTATTGTTTATCAAATTGCTCTTGTTATACTTGGTATTTTTGCGATTATTTCCAATCATTTTTTAACTATTTTTCCTGAAGTTGGGCTTTTAAAACAATTAGTTACACTTGGTTTTTTAATCAATGCATTAGTAATTGCTATATTATTTATAGTGGCATTTGCTAAAAAAATAAATTTATTTATTGCCAAAAAATTAATTTATTTTTTAGGAAAATTAAAAATCATTAAAGATTCTGAAAAAACAAGTCAAAAATGGAAAGAATATATTAGTCGTTTTCATGTTGGAGCAGCTATCTTGATGAAAGATAAAAAGCATTTTATTTATTTGATTTTTTTAAATTTAGTTGCCCTTATGAGTTTATATCTAATTCCCATGGTAATATTATTTGGTTTAGGAGACTATACAAGTGTAACTGGCGGATATGCTCTTATCACATCAGCTTATGTTATGCTAATAGGATCTTTTGTTCCAATACCAGGAGGAACAGGTGGATTAGAATATAGTTTTTTAACTTTTTATGGTAATTTTATAACTGGAAGTACGTTAAAAGCAATTATGTTAATTTGGAGATTTATTACTTATTATTTTGGAATTATTGTAGGAGCAATTGCTATCAATATAAAGGAGAAGCGATAATTATGAGAGTTGGAATCTTTACAGATACTTATCCACCATATATCAATGGTGTTTCAACAAGTATTGTAATGCTTAAAGGTGCCCTTGAAAAATTAGGCCATGAAGTATTTATTGTAACGGTTAATAACGAAAACATGTCTTATAAATATGAAGATGATGATAAAATTATTAGGCTTCCTGGTATTCCGATTGGAATATATGATTATAGACTTACAGGTATTTATCCAATTAGAGTAATCAATAAAATTAAAAATTGGAATTTAGATGTGATACATTCTCAGACTGAATTTGGGGTAGGAACATTTGCTAGGCTAATTGCAAAACAATTTCATATTCCACTTGTTCATACATATCACACCATGTATGAAGATTATGTTCACTATATTACCAAAGGCTATTTTAATGGAACTAGTAAAAAAATCGTGGAATATTTAACTAAATTTTATTGTGATAAAACAGCAACAGAACTTATTGTACCAACTAAAAAGGCATACGATTTATTTAAAAATAAATATAAAGTGGATCGAAATATACATATTATACCAACAGGCATTGAAATAGATCGATTTTACAAAGAAAAGCTAAAAAAGAGTCAAATTTCTGATTTAAAGAGGATTTTATCTATTCAAAATGAAGATTTTGTGATATTATTTGTAGGGAGACTAGGAAAAGAAAAAAGTGTGGATGTCCTAATTGATGGGCAAAAAGAAATAATAAAAAGATACAAAAATGTAAAATTAATGATTGTTGGGGATGGGCCTGATATGGAATATTTTAAAAAGATGGTTTCTAATTATAAGTTAGAAAATAATGTGATTTTTACTGGAAAAGTACCATACGATGATATTCCAATATATTATGGTGTAGCAGATGTATTTGCTACAGCATCACAAACAGAAACACAAGGTTTAACGGTCATTGAAGCAATGGCTGCATCACTTCCTGTACTTGCTATAGATGATGATAGTTTTCGTTTAACAGTTGTAAATGATTTAAATGGTTACTTATTTAAAGATTTAAAAGAATATATTAAACATGTCTATTATTTAATAGAAAATCCAAAAGAATATTCTAAAATCAAAAAACAAGCAAGAGTGAGCGCAGATGTACATTCTTCTAAATATTTTGCTGAAAGAGTTTTAGATGTCTATAAAATAGCGATAGAAACCAATAACGGAAATAAAGATATACTAGTCGGAACAATTGAAGAAGTTATAAAGAGGGGATTGCATGGAAAATAGAAAATTAGTAATTGGAAATATGAAAATGAACATGATGGCTGAAGACATAAGTAATTATTTAAAAGATTTACAAGGAATTAAATTATCAGAAAGGGTTGTCATCTGCCCAAGTAGTATTTATATTCCATATTTTTTAAAACAATCTTATAGTGTGGGTGCTCAAAATATTTTTTTTAGAGATAGTGGACCATATACTGGAGAAGTATCAGCTAGTCAATTAGCATCTATGGGAGTTCATTATGCGTTAGTTGGGCATAGTGAAAGAAGAGGATATTTTAGAGAATCAGATCAAGATATTAACAAAAAAATAGTTAGTGCTTTAAAGTATGGATTAGAAGTAGTTTTATGTGTTGGTGAGACTTTGGAAGAAAAAAATTTGTTAAAAACTGCACGTGTGTTAAAAAGACAATTGTTAAATGATTTACGTAATTTAGAAGGCAATGATTGGGATCATGTGATAATTGCATATGAACCAGTATGGTCTATTGGTACAAATGTATTGCCAGCCAAAAAAGACATAGAAGATACTATAGGATATATAAAAGGAATTGTGTCAGAATATTTTAATTATGATGATATTCCAGTATTATATGGTGGAAGTGTAAGTGAAAGAAATATAGAAGATTTAAACCAAATACCAAATGTTTCAGGATTTTTAGTCGGAGGAGCTTCAACAAATCCTAAATCATTTTTAAAAATTATAGAAGTTGCTGTAAAATAGTAACTTCTTTATTATTTTCGACAAAACTAGAACTTTTTCGCTCTAGTCAAAAAAATGAAAGAAGATGTATAATAAAAATATAAGAAAAGAAGGGAAGATTAAAGATGGAAAAAATAAAAGTTTTAATGGTAGATGATAACAAAAATTTAGTAGGAATGGTGAAAGAATATTTCAAAAACCATGAAATAATCAGTATAGATTATGAAGCATATGATGGATTAGAAGGAATAGAATTAATTGATAAGGAAAAAGATCATTATGATGCAATTATACTTGATTTAATTATGCCTAAAAAGGATGGATTATATGTACTTGAAGAAATGAAACAGCGAGGAATCAATAAAAAAGTGATTGTAGCAACGAGTTATAATGCAAGTGAAGTGATTCGTGAAGTATCAGAATATGGAGTTAATTACTTTATATTAAAACCATTTGAATTGCCAGATTTAGAAAAACGTATTTTAGATATCAATAAGAAAAAAGAGGATTCTAAAAACATTGATTTTTATTATAATAATTTACAAGTATCAATTACAAAAATGCTACATGAACTTGGAATACCTTCACATATAAAAGGATATCAATATATTAGAGAAGGAATTGGAATTATCTTTGAACGTCCAGAAACTATAGGAGGAATCACAAAAGAATTATATCCTGAATTAGCGAGTAAGTTTGATACAACTGTTTCTAGAGTAGAAAGAGCTATAAGACATGCTATAGAAGTAAGTTGGAATAGAGGTAATTGGACATTGATGGAAGAAATATTTGGGCATAGTGTTGATATTGATAAAGCAAAACCTACTAATTCTGAGTTTATTGTAACAATCGCTGATAAATTACGACTAGATTTTCATAAAGTTGGTTGTTAAATTATATACATATTCTTTCATTTTTGGTATAATCTAAAATAAAGGAAGTGTATAATATGAAGCGAGATAATGAAAAATATGAAAGTGAATATGTTTTTGATAATGCTTTTGAAGTGGCTGAAAGCATATATGAAGAGCAAAAGACTTTATTCCCTGGTATAACAGACAAAATCAAAAAGAAAATAACATCAGAACCGATTCGTAGAAAGAAAAATTTAAGAGAAGAAGAAAGTAAAAAACAAGAAAAAAAAGATATTTTTTATGAAGAGGTGCAAGAAAACTTAAATGGATATGAAAACTTCAATGATGAAATCTTAAGACATAGTGAAAATTCTATGGATGAAATAGGCAAAAATGAATTTTATCAAGAAAATGAAAATACTAGATACTATAATGATTATGAAAAAGTAGAAGAAGAAAGTAGATATTCTGATGATTATAAAGAGAATGAAAAAGTAGAATATAATGAAGATTATAAAGATAACAGTC
>CANSDD010000080.1 GCA_947645535.1 uncultured Mycoplasmatota bacterium | reverse complement strand
AATTCAAGCTCTTATTTTCCTTTCATCCCGTAGAATTTTTATTCGGAGTTACTGGAAGTTTTGAAAACATTTTGACAACATTATAAATTTATGGTATATTGTTATAATGTCTTTCTAAGGACAGGCTCGTTAGGAGGAATGTATATGTCAAAAGAATATAATAAAACAATAACTATTCAAAATGAAACATTAATTGGAAAATTTCCAGTAGAAAATTATGATAATTGTAATATAATATTTCAAAATTGTACTTTTATAGGATTTGATTTTCATTCCAATCGTAATTCTATTGAATTTCAAGGAAAAAATACATTTTGTGAAACAATTTATTTAGAAGCATATAAAATTATTATAAAAGAAAATATAGATACAAATAACTTAAATTCCTTATCAATTCATGCAAGTTTTCTAAAAATAAGAGAAGGAATGGAAATAAAAGGTGCAGGAGATATCAGAATTATTTCTGATATGTTATCACTACAAAATAATAAAATAGAAAGTATGACAGATTTAATGATTCAATCATCTATAGAAGCAAGCTATCAAAACTGTATTTTTACTGGAAAAAATGGAGTAAAAATAACAACACTTCGTGGTAATTTAAAATTAGAAAATAGTAAAGTAGAAGTAACAGATTCTCGTATGAAAGAATATGATGATGAAAAAATAAATGGAGCTTATATTTCTTGTTATGGTGCTCTTTCTCATATGTATTTATTAAATAGTATTATAAAAACAGATGTATTAGAGATTAATCATCCAAATTATATGGTAGTAAAAAATACCGAATTACAAAGAGCAAGAGAATATGGAAGATTTTTATCTAGAAATCAAGAAAATATAAACCAAGTATTTAATTATAATTATATTGAGGAAGAAACACCTTTAGAACAATTTTATAAACCAATAGAAGAAGAAAAAAAAGGAAAATCTAAAATATTAGAGTTATTTGGATTTAAAAAATCAGCTTAGCAACATAAAAATAATTGACGAAATATGAAAATAAAGTTATACTAAATATATATTTGATTATTGCTTAGAGGAGTAATTTGAACTTATTTTATAAAAGAGAAAATAGTATTTGGTGAGA
Source organism: uncultured Mycoplasmatota bacterium (assembly GCA_947645535.1). Lineage (GTDB taxonomy): Bacteria > Bacillota_I > Bacilli_A > RF39 > UBA660 > MGBC102946. Next base: position 5,100 of record CANSDD010000080.1, on the reverse strand, counting down.
ACTATTTAAAATAAGTCTTTTGAAGATACTAAGTATTTAAAATAATCGTATATTCTGCGTTAAAGATAATAAAGCGTATTGTAATTATTTACAATAAAATAAGGTGGCACCACGGGTAAGACTCGTCCTTAATAATTTATTAAGGACGTTTTTTTTTCTAAAATAGAGGAGGATTTATGAAAAGCAAATATCAAATGTCTAAAGAAGATAATATCTTTTTTGCCAAAAGAAAATTAGTTGATAATATCTATAAAAGTGCAAATTTAGAAGGAATTGCTGTAACATTTGCTGATACATATTCTTTTATGAATAATGTAAATACAGGAACTATTTCAGTAGATGATATGTTAAAACTAAAAGGCTTAAAAGATAGTTGGGAATATATTTTAAATACAATCGATGATGATTTAACCCTAAATTATATAAAAAAGATTCATTTTGAAATATGTAAAGGGCAAAATGTAAAACCACTTGGAGAATTTAGAGATAAAGGCGTAGGAATTACTGGAACAACTTGGAGACCAAAATTACCAAGTGAATGTAATTATGAAGAAGAATTAAATAGCCTTTTATCTATTTCTAACAATCTAGAAAGATGTATTAGTATATTTTGTTGGATACAAAGAAGTCAAATGTTTTTAGATGGTAATAAAAGGGTAGCGAATTTAGTTGCAAATAAAGAAATGATTAAATATGGAGAAGGAATTTTATCAATTCCAGTAGAAAAAATAGGAGAATATTTCACCAAACTAATCAGTTATTATGAAACAAATAATATGGAAGAGTTAAAAATATGGATTTATGAAAATTGTATTGATGGAATTTAGAAAGGAAGATAAAAAATGATACAAAAACCAAAAGGAACTTATGATGTATTTGATAGAGAAGGAAAGAAAATTTTATATTTACAAAAATTATTTTCTAGTTTAATGGAAAAATATAACTATGAATATGTAAGAACACCAGTATTTGAAATGAGTGAATTATTTCATAGAGGTGTAGGAGATACTACTGATATTGTAACAAAAGAAACATATGACTTTATTGATCGTGGAGGTAGAGGTATGACACTACGTCCAGAAGGAACAGCAGGAGTAGTCAGAAGTTTTATTGAAAATAAAATGTATGGAAGAGCTACACAGCCAGTAAAAGTATGGTATGGGGAGACTATGTATCGATATGAAAGACCACAATCTGGACGCTATCGTGAATTTTATCAACTCGGAGTAGAAGTATTTGGAAGTACAGATCCAATGATTGATGCTGAAGTTATTAGTATTCCAGTACAATTTTATCAGTTACTTGGATTAAAAGGCATTAAAGTACATATCAACAGTTTAGGAGACAAAGAATCTAGATTAGCTTATAAAAATGCTTTATTAGAACATTTTAAACCATATTTAGATACATTATGTGAAGATTGCAAAGAAAGGTATCATAAAAATCCACTTCGCATTTTAGACTGTAAAATAGATGCTGATAAAGAAATTATGAAAAATGCTCCTAAAATGCAAGATTATTTAAATGAAGAGAGCAAAACATATTATGAAAATGTGAAAAAATATTTAGATTCATTAGGGATTTCTTACATTGAAACACCAAATTTAGTAAGAGGATTAGACTATTACAGTCATACTGTATTTGAAGTAGAAGCCTCTGTAGAAGGTTTTGGAAGTCAAAATGTATTATGTGGTGGTGGAAGATATGATGGATTAGTAGAAATGCTTGATGGACCATCTACTCCAGGAGTAGGATTCGCACTTGGATTAGAACGGTTACTTACCGCTTTAGAATTTGAAAAAATAGATTTATTAGGAGAAAGTGGCATTGATATTTATGTGATTCCAATGGATGATACAAAAGAATATACCATTCGCATTACCAATATACTCAGAATGAATGGATTTAATGTAGATACAGATATGATGAATCGTAACATCAAAGGAAATTTTAAACAAGCAGATAGATTAAATGCCAAATATGTAATGATTATTGGCTCTGAAGAATTAAATAGTCAAATATTAACAATCAAAGATAATAAAACTCAAGAAGAATTTAAAATAAAAGAAGAAAATTTAATTGATTTCTTTGATGAAAAGATAGAGGTGGAAGAATGAAACAATATAAAAATAATAAATTTAGAATCAAAAATGTAGGTGAAGAAGTAACTCTTTATGGTTGGATTAACAAAAAAAGAAATTTAGGTGGACTTATCTTTTTAGATTTAAGAGATAGAAGTGGAATCATTCAAGCAGTTGTAAGACCAGAAATAGATTGTTATAGCATAGCAGAATCATTAAAAAATGAATATGTAGTAGCACTTACAGGTATTATCAAAGAAAGAGAAAGTAAAAATCCTAATATGGATACTGGAGAAATAGAACTAGAAGTATCTAAAATGGAAATTTTAAATACTTCTAAAGAACTTCCTTTTGAAATTAGTGACAATACTACAGCTTTAGAAGATACAAGGTTAAAATATCGTTACTTAGATTTAAGAAGAAATAATTTAAAAGAAAATATGTTAATACGTCATCAAATTATGAAAGCAACAAGAGAATTTTTAGATAATGAATATTTTGTAGAAGTAGAGACACCAATTCTTTGTAAATCAACACCAGAAGGGGCAAGAGACTATTTAGTTCCATCAAGAGTAAATAAAGGTAAATTTTATGCTTTACCACAATCACCACAATTATTTAAACAATTACTTATGATAAGTGGAATGGAACGTTATTATCAAATAGCAAAATGTTTTCGTGATGAGGATTTAAGAGCAGATAGACAGCCAGAATTTACTCAAATAGACTTAGAGATGAGTTTTGTAGATCAAAATGATGTAATGGATTTAGCGGAACGTCTTACCGCTTATATCTTTAAAAAAGTAAAAGATATTGATGTAGAACTTCCATTACTTAAAATGGAATATGATGATGCAATTAATATTTATGGAAGTGATAAACCTGATTTACGTTTTGATATGAAGATAGAAGATATTACAAATATCTTTAAAAATACAGAATTTGGATTGTTTAAAACAGTAATAGAAGAAGGTGGTATAATAAATGCCATTGTAGCAAAAAATGCGGCTGATAAATATTCTAGAAAAAATATAGATGCATTAACAGAATTTGTAAAAACATATGGAGCAACAGGTCTTGCTTATTTGAAATTTGTAGATAATGAATTATCTGGAAGTATTGTGAAACCACTTAGTACTGAAGAACTTACAGGTACAAAACAAACACTACATTTAGAAAACAATGATATTGTATTTATCATTGCGAATAAAAAATCGATTGTAAAAGCAAGTTTAGGTGCATTACGTTTAAAATTAGGAAAAGAATTAAATTTAATTGATCCTGATGATTATAAATTATTATGGGTAGTTAATTTTCCTGTATTTGAATATAGTGAAGAAGAAGGAAGGTATATGGCATGTCATCATCCTTTTACTGCTCCACAAGACTCTGATGTTGATAAATTAATGAGTGATCCAGGATCTTGTTATGCCAAAGCTTATGATATTGTGATCAATGGATATGAAGCTGGTGGAGGAAGTATTCGTATTCATAATGGAGAAGTACAAAAGAAAATGTTTGAAGCATTAGGATTTACTGAAGAATCTGCCAAAGAAAAATTTGGATTCTTTATAGATGCCTTTGCTTATGGAACTCCACCTCATGGAGGACTTGCTTTTGGTTTAGATCGTTTAACAATGTTGCTTGCTAAAACAGAAAATATTAGAGATGTAATTGCTTTTCCTAAAACAGCAAGTGCTTCAGATTTAATGAGTGAAGCACCAAATATTGTAGATGAAAAACAATTAGAAGAACTTGGAATAAAATTAAGAGAAAAGTAGAAAATAATCTACTTTTTTTCAAAGTACTAGAATTTATAGTTTAGAAATGTTATAATGCAGATGAGGTAGGAGGGTTAAATTTGGAAAAAAGTAGTAATATTAGACTAATTATTTTAAAAAATTTTGAAAAGAGAGGAAATGAAATTGCTTTACAAATAGAAGAAAAGTATGGAAAAATAGAAGATTTGATTGTTCCGTTACAACAACCAAGATTTTCAAATGGAGAAGGGAAAGTACTGTTAGAAGAAACAGTAAGACAAAAGAATGTATTTATTTTATCAGATGTAGGAAATTATGGATGTACTTATAAACTATATGGAGTAGATCATATTATGACACCTGATGAGCATTTCCAAGATATCAAAAGAGTGATATCAGCAATGAAAGGACATGCAGCAAGTATTCATGTTGTAACACCACTTTTATATGAATCTAGACAACATAAAGGAAAAGGAAGAGAATCACTTGATTGTGCATTAAGTCTTCAAGAATTAGAGGCATTAGGAGTGAATGGAATTGTAACAATGGATGCCCACGATCCAGAAGTACAAAATGCAATTCCAAATCTTCCATTTGATAATTTTTATCCAACATATACAATCTTAAAACACTTTGTAGGAAAAGAACCAATTGATTTTAGCAATCTATTTATTGTAAGTCCTGATATAGGAGCAATGGAAAGAGCAAGATATTATTCAGAATTATTAGGTTGTGATTTAGGACTATTTTATAAAAGAAGAGATTATTCTATTGTTAAAGATGGAAAAAATCCAGTAGTAGAGCATACATATTTAGGAAAAGATGTCAAAGGAAAAGATCTTTTAATTGTAGATGATATGATAGCATCAGGAGAATCAATTCTTGAGGTAGCAGTAGAAATGAAAAAAAAGCAAGCAAGAAAAATATATTTAGTAGCATCATTTGCACTTTTCACTAATGGAATAGAAGTATTTGATAAAGCATATGAAAAAAAGATTTTTGATGGGATTTATACAACTAATCTTACTTATATACCTGAAAAATATCAAACAAGAAAGTGGTTAACATCAGTAGATTGTATGCCTTATTTGGCAGATATTATTTATACATTAGGGTGTGGTGAATCTATTCAAGAACTATTAAATGGAAAGAGAAAAGTATTAGAACTTATGTATCACAAAAAGGGAATTAATTAGTTCCCTTTTAGAATAATGTGAATAAATGTAAACAAATACAATAAAAAGATGGAATTTATAACT
>CANSDD010000079.1 GCA_947645535.1 uncultured Mycoplasmatota bacterium | reverse complement strand
CTCACTTTCTATCTCTATTATACTATAGTTCCCATCTTTGTACAAGTAATATAATCTATAACATCATAATTTAATTCATTCTAAAAATCATAACAATAAAGAAAAAGCAAGATTAATCTCTTGCAATCTCTTCTTCAATTCTCATCAATTGATTATATTTACAAATTCTCTCAGATCTTGACATAGATCCAGTTTTAATTTGCCCTAAATTAAGTCCAACTGCTAAATCAGCTATAGTAGCATCTTCAGTCTCACCGCTTCTATGCGAAATAATTGTTGCATAACCATTTTCTCTAGCTAATTCAATTGTCTCTAAAGTTTCTGTAATAGTCCCAATTTGATTTACTTTAAGTAAAATAGCATTTCCTGCATGTTTATCAATTCCCATTTGAAGACATTTTTTATTTGTAACAAATAAATCATCTCCAACTAATTGAATTTTATCACCTAATTTTTCAGTAATATATGTAAAGCCTTCCCAATCATTTTCATCTACTGGATCTTCAATTGAAATAATTGGATATTTACTAATTAAATCTTCATAATATTCTACTAATTCTTTTGTAGTAAATTCTTCTCCAGTAGACCAATGAAATTTATATTTTTTTGTATCTGTATCATAAAATTCACTTGCTGCTACATCAATTGCAATTTTGACATCTTTTTCTGTATATCCAGCTTTTCTGATTGCTTCCATAATAAGTTCAAAACCTTCAGTATTAGATTCTAAATCAGGAGCAAATCCTCCTTCATCTCCTACTCCTGTAGCAAGCCCTTTTTCATTTAATACTTTTTTTAAATTATGAAATACTTCTGCTCCAATACGTACTCTTTCATGAATCGTATCTGCTTGTGGTACAATCATAAACTCTTGAAAATCTAACTTATTATCTGCATGTGCTCCACCATTAATGATATTCATCATTGGAACTGGCATTTGAATTCCACCACCAACATATTCATAAAGAGGTTTTTCTTCATATAATGCTGCTGCTTTAAGTACTGCCATAGATATTCCTAAAATTGCATTTGCACCATATTTAGATTTGGTATCTGTTCCATCTGCTTCAATCATTTTATAATCAATTGCTTTTTGATCTAATGCATCCATTCCAATTACTAAGTCACGAAGTGGACCATTTACGTTTTCTACTGCTTTTAATACACCCTTTCCCATGTAACGATTTCCGCCATCACGAAGTTCTAGTGCTTCTCTCTCTCCTGTAGAAGCACCACTCGGAACAGATGCTCTTCCCACAATTCCACTTTCTAATATGACATCTACTTCTACAGTAGGATTTCCTCTAGAATCCAATATTTCTCTTCCTATTACATTTTTAATTTTTGACATTTCTATCACCTTTCCTTATTATTTTTACCATGATTCATTATACCATTTTTCATGTTTCAATTACAACACTTTCTATCTTAATATCAGAAAAAATAAATGAAATTATCATCTATTTTAATATTTCAAAAACTCGTTTAAATTCATTACCACGATCTTCAAAGCATTTATATTGATCCCATGATGCACAAGCTGGAGAAAGTAGTATTACATCTCCTTCTTCCGATAAATTGTATGCAGCTTTTATTGCTTCTTCTAATGTATCTAAAAGAGTAACTTCTATATGAATAGTATCACAAAATTCTTTAATTCTATTTTTGGTTTCTCCATAACATACAACATATTTTACATATTCCATATCATCTTTTAAATCATCAAAAGAGTGTCCTCTATCTAATCCTCCAAGTAATAGAATAATTGGTTTTTTAAAAGAAGCCAAAGCAATTTCTGTTGATTTTACATTTGTTGCTTTTGAATCGTTATAAAATTCTCTACCATTTATTTTCCCAACAAATTCCATACGGTGTTCTACCCCTACAAATTTAGTTAATACTTCTTTAATTGCTTCATTTGTAATTCCAAATCGTTTTGTAGCAATAATAGCACACATAATATTTTGATAATTATGTTTTCCTTGTATTCTAATATCACTTGTGTTAATCACTTTTTCATCATTATAATAAATGATGTCATCTTTTAAATAAGCATCTGCTCGTTTATTTAATGAAAAATATTTTTTAGAAGAAGTTATATCATTTGTCAACTTTATTTCTGTTTCATCATCTAAATTCAGAATTGCGAGTTCTGATTCCGTTTGATTTTGAAATATTTTTTTCTTCATCTCTTGATAATAATCATAAGTTCCAAAAAAATCTAAATGGACTTCTGTTAAATTTGTAAGCACACTAACTTCTGTTTTAAAACCATACATATCATGAAGCTGTTGAGCCGAAATTTCTAATACTAAATAGTCTCCATCTTTGATATTGTTAATAAGAGAACACATTGGAAAACCAATATTGCCTCCTAAATGAACAGGTACTTTCATAGCTTTTAAAAATTCATAAATAAGTGTTGTTGTTGTTGTTTTACCATTCGCTCCTGTAACAGCTAAAATATGTACATTTTTTGGTAAGAAATGATAAGCAAGTTCTACCTCATTGATAACTTTAATACCAAGTTGTTCTGCTTTTTTTATTGTTGGAGTATCAAATCTTATACCTGGATTTTTAATTACATAATCAAAACTTTCATCTAAATAGTCTTCTTGTTTTTCGGTAATAATTACATTTACTCCTAAACTTTTTAATTCTTTTATTTGATTCTCATCTTGTTCTTTTCCATCTGTTATTGTAATTTCATTATGAAATGGGACTAACAATTTAGCAGCTTCATATCCACTTCTTGCCATACCCATAATATATATCTTTTTATTTTCAAACATGGTTTCACCTTCCTTAAAGATTATATCACTTTTACTTGTGTTTGTTAAGAATATAGTATAGTATAGTATAGTTTATGCGTAAAGAAAAAAAATATATAAATGTTATTCATATACTTTTACTTTTGATTTTTCCATATCAATTATTTTTTCTAAAAATTCTTGATAAGTACCAATCTTATAATCAGATAATTCTTCTATTCTTTTTCTATCAACATCTGAATAAGAATCATATACATTTACAGTTTCTATCATCGCACCTTTCGCAGCTTGTATTCCATGTAGAGAATCTTCAAACACCAAACATTCGTCTGCGCTTATCTTAAAATATTCTAAAACTTTTAAATATACTTCTGAATCTGGTTTTTGTTTCGATACATCTTCTTTAGAAATAATAAAATCAAAAAATGAATTTATTTCTAATTGTTCTCTCATTTTTATATTTTGATTAGAATAAATATCAAGTTGTCTTCTTGATGTTGTAGTTGCTAAAACAAGAATAAATCCCTGCTTTTTTAACTCTTGCATGACTAAAACTGCTCCTGGTTTAAAATCCATTTGCTTTTTCAAATAAGAATCAGAAATAGCACAACGTAACTGAAGTAATTCCTCCCTTCTTATATTTAATTTATATTTTTCTATTAAATAACCGCAATATTCTATATAAATATCTGAGCTAGTATGTTCTTCTAAAAATTGATTTCTTTCTTTTTGAATGATACTCCTATCTACTTCAATATCTCCAACTTTCTTTAGCAATATATAATCAGTAATATTCCATATGCCAATAGAATCAATCAAAGTTCCATCCATATCAAAAATCATATATTTTTTCTTAGATAAATCCAATTGTTCTAATTTTTTCATTTACACATCTCCAATCGTTTTTAAAAAAAGAAAATAACTCAAATGAGTTATTTACAAATTGCTCCAGTTGCTTCATAGATAGCTTTTGCGCCATTTAAAGTTAAACGATTTTTACTATTTACAAATGGTTTTAAAGCTGTATTATCAGAAGCCATTTTACTCATATCAAGCGTACTATAATCTATTGTGACTTTACTCTCTACTTTCGAACCATCATTTACTACATCATATGTATAACCACCATATAATTGATTAAAGTTTTTATACTGTTCTTCTACAGTTTTTTGTAGTGTTTCTAATACTTCTTCATCACTAGAAGTTACAGTTTCTACAGTCTCAACTTTTTCTACTACGCTTCCTTTGGCATAAATCTTATATGTGGCCTGTAAATTGTACTCTATAGTATTTTGAGATAAGGTACATGTTATTGTTTTTTCACTTGCACTACATCCTGAAATAATACCAACACAAATTGTAAGTGCGATTACTGTTATAAATTTTTTCATTCTTTCAACTCCTTGGCAAATATTATATCACATTTCACTCAAATTTCACACTCCTTTTTGATATTATTTTTTACTTTTCGCTCTTCTCATCTTTATTTTACGATAAAAAGGTACTAATTTAGTAAAAATGAAATACATAAAATGATTTGTAACATAATCAAATTCTCCAATAAATTCTACATAATTTCCGCCAAATTTCTTTTTAAAGTCATGAAGTCCATATAATGGATTTTCTTCTCTTAAATCTCCAATTGTACCAAATTGATCATATATTTTAATTCCTTTTTCCTTGCAATATTTTAAATGTGTTACATAAGTTTTATAATTAGAACCTGTTTCTGATAATATATTATGGTTTCCAGCATACAGTACCCAAGCTTTATCTCCATATTCAATAATAAAATGACCATTTAATATAATTTTAGATCCATATTCTTCCAAAGTCTTTTGATATTTTTCTATATCAGATGTTACTTTTTCTAATCTTCGCATCAATTCTTTTTTCTGATTTTTTAAACTTTTACTAAGTTCTGTTTCTCCTATTTTAGATAGTTCTTCTTTTAATTCTTTTTCTGTTTGTTTTCTTTTATCTATTATTTTCTCTAAATCTATTTTTCCTAAAAAGATATTACAAGTATGATCTTGATTCCAAATATCAAATAAATTTTGGTAATATGATAAATCATGTGATACAAAGTCTTTTCTATGCTCTGTTATTTTCATAAGTTCAAAAAAGTCTTTTACTTCTTCTTTAGCTGCAAGTGATACTTCTATTTCATATTCTTCTGCTTTTTTAATTCTTTGTTTCACACTTTTATGAAAACGTGCTTCTATTACTTCAAGTGGCTCAGTTAAATCCATACGAAACGTATATCTAGGTTGTGATGTTTCAAAATTCTTAGTAAATCCTAAGTGTTTGTATCCTACCTTTTGCATAGAAGAAATCACCTTGCTTCCATCATAAAGATGTTCTATGATATTTCCTTTATCATCTTCTTCTTTTAAAATAATATCTGGATCTACTTTTAAAAAGATTCCTTTTCTTTTTTTGATATATTTACTTATCATTTCTGTAAATTCTTTTAATAAGGATTCATTTGTCATATCCATAACAAACCCTCTAGGTGCATAATAGTATGAATATCCAAAGGGTAATTTTTTTTCTAGTAAAAGTGTAGCTGCACAAAGTTTATCATCATCATAAAGTCCAACATAATGAGGATATAAATTCTTAGATACATGTGCGAATTCTCCCCAAGCATAACTTTGTAAAAAATGAGATTTTAAAGGATGATTGTTTACAAATGTATCATATTCTTTTTTTTCTATATTAGCATTAAATGTCATATCTTTCACCTTCTTTTTTATTATACCTTGAAAAATGAAAAAGAAAAAGAGTTTTTACACTCCCTTTATTGATAAATTACTTACTTATTTTTTACTGGTCATTCTGGAAGATGCATCTCATCTGTCCAATAAGCATGTATATCTCTTTAATTTGGATAATGTTCATCACCATATTGTTCAGCTAGTGCTCTTAATTTCTTTTCTTTATCATTCTGCTTTATAAAACATAAAGCCTCTTCTCATTCCATTTTCATCCATGATAACATTCCACATAGGATAATGGCCAGATTTCATACTCCAACCTTCAAGGTAATGTTGCACTACATAAAATATTATCATTTGGTAATCTGTAAATGAAAATCCTAATTTTTTCCATTCTTCTTTACTAGGGAGCATATCTCTTGCCATCAGCACATTTCTTACAGCACGTTGTTGTCCTTCAAATTCGGTGTATGAGCTAGAACATTTTTATCACCATTTAACGCACGTGCTAACATTAATAATTCCTCTAATTTTTCTCTACTATTCATATATAATTCCACCTCTTTTTTATAAGATGTTCTCTATCTTAACACAATTAGTTATTATTGCTAAATCACGCTTTTATCTGCCAAAATAGCTTACATCGTAATGAATATATTGTATAATGTAGTAGAGATACAAATGATAGTTAGGTTGTTTCGCTCTATTCATTTATAATTATGAATGGAGGTGGTTTTCATGAAAATTTTTTCAGAAAGGAAACCAGTAAATGGAAGTATTAGTAGCTTTTGCACTAATCGTATTTTATACGGTCCTAGTCCTTAGAAAAAAGGACTAAAAAAAACGAAACACCATCATTAGTTCAGTGAAAGGTGTTTCTTTCAAGACTTAAAATAGAGAGAACATCTAACACAGAAATATCAGATGTATCTCTTTTTTTATTATATGAAGTTTCCTTCATCTATATACATTATAACAGAGTTATTTTTTTCTGTCAA
>CANSDD010000078.1 GCA_947645535.1 uncultured Mycoplasmatota bacterium | reverse complement strand
GAATCGACAAATCCTTCAATACATATTTCCTTCCCGATGTATTTATTTAAATTTTTAAAATATATTGTTTTCATATAATCCTCCTTTTAATATATAATAAAAAAACAGTTCTACTATCCACAAAGGGACGAATAACTGTTATAATCCGCGGTACCACCCAATTTATTATATAAAAAAAGTATATAATCACTCTTATGAGATAACGGTTCATCCGACTTATTTTACTCTTGTTTCAAATAAGTAGCTCCTAGGTGTCTTTCTTTATCATTTATTATTATCTTCCACCAAATTGATAACTCTCTATAAATAAATAGATAAATACTCTTCCTAATCATTGCTGATAGAAAAATTATATCACAAAATTTTATGATGTCAAATTCTCATAAAAGATGATATAATATTTAATATAAGTGGAAGTAAGGAAAAGGATATATATGGAAATAGAATATTTATGTTTTACTGTTCCGAGTTTAGATAGTTCAGATGATATTATTACAGAAGGAGATGATGAAAATACAATATGGATTAAAACAAAGGATAAAGAATTAAGAGAAAAAGCAGAAAAAAATAAAATCTGTATCATTTTTGATAGAATAACAAAGAAATTTTATAAAGAAGGGGAAGAATTTGATATTCAAAATAAGGTAATCTTTCCAAGAAGTCATATTCAATATGAGGAAGAATTATTAACTAATATTGAAAAATGTGGTGGCATTTCTATTCAAACAATGGAAGAACATGAAAAAATTATTTTTTGGCCAAATTTTATAAAACCAGTTTACCGGAAAATGGTAGTTACAACATATGGAGAATTTATAGAACATGCTGAAAATTATAGAGAAAATTTTAAAGGAATATTTATAAAAACAGCTATAAAAAGTAATATTTGCCATGTATTGAAATACTTTGGTACGTTAGATATAGATGGACAGAAACTATTTTTTACAAAACCACCTTTATTTAGGATTATGGAAGATGATATGATTTTTTTATCAGAAACATTTGAAAATATCGAGGATAAAGAAAATGATATGAACTGTAGAGAATATCGAGTATTTGTTATAAATAATAACCTTCTTAGTATTTCTAGATCGTATGTAGATTATGAAACAAAAGTACCAGATGAAGTAATAGCATTTGCAGAAAAACAAATAAAAAAGGTTTCAGAAATACTGGATTTTCCTAATAGTTATGTGCTAGATATTGGACAAGTAATGGTGGATGAGAAAGAAGTTATTGATATCATAGAGTTTAATCCAATTTGTTCTTCTGGTCTAGAAGTAAGTAATAAATTAGTAGAAGAAATAGTAAAGAGAAAAGATAAAGCAAAGCAATTTGTGAAAAAACTATAAATGATAGTATTTGTAAATATGTGTTAAATAAAACTACTTTCAATTTGATTTTGAGAGTAGTTTTTATATTAAAATTTTTAAGATTTCCATCAACATAATACAAGTGTTAGAGATGCTTTATTATATGCTATAAATAATTTTAATTTTTCTTTTGAGTCAATATAATTCCAATGACTAATCCAAGCAGAATAATTGGTGCTATTCTGACAAATAGCCATTCAAAGGAATGAAAAGCAACTCCTAAAACAGTATTTTCAGGATTATTATAATCCCAATTTAAATAAGGACTATTTAACAAGAATAATGATATGAAAGTTATTGTTATGATTATACATAATGAAATTAGTATCCAATGAATCATTTTTTTTCTTGCGTTCTTTCTTTGTGATAGTTGTAAGTTTATTATTTCCAATTTTTCAGAAATTATTTTCAAATCATCTATTTTAGTTTCTTCAATATTTTCTCCAAGCAAAGTACTTACTGGTATTTCAAGAATCTCTGATATCGTGATCAACATTTCTGAATCGGGAACAGACAATCCTTGTTCCCATTTAGAAATAGTTTGTCTTACCACGTTTAGTTTAATAGCAAGTTCTTCTTGTGAAAGTCCTCTTGATTTTCTTGCTTGTTTAATATTTTCCTTCAACATTTTAGAACAACTCCTTTCTTCATAAACTATTATATAAGGAATAGTCCGTTGCTACAAGCAATGTTTTTTAACATTTGAAATTTATAATAATAAATTAGTATTTATGATTTTCTTGAATGTTGATTTCCAAATGCATAATTATTATTGAGTCACAATGTAATTCATGCAAATTGAAATATAATTTTCTGTACTCAATTTTTTTATGAGAATCATAAAAGGGGCTGAGTAGAAATGAATAAATTCTATTCAGTTCTTTTTGGTTGTATTCAAAATATAAAAAGCACTAGAAAATAAACTCCTAGTGCAGTTGTGTGATACAATCTAATTGACGAAAGAAGATGTATCACACGAACTATTTTATCACAAAAAGGGATTATTTTATCAATTCCTCAAATTGATACTATGAGGAACATAATATAAGTGTTTATTAAATGTGATAATTTTGTATTTATAATAAGTTAAATCAAAGAAAAAGGGCATTAAGTGAACTATTCATTTCCACTCAGCCCCTTTATCATTAAGCCCTTATTTTATAAAAAGTTCAAGAAGATTTTTCTTTGATGCGAATGTCGTAGATATCTACAACTTTTGCAAAAGTACGAAATGATATATAAATATCACTCACTAATAAAAATATAACACATTACATTTTTTAATATATTTGAATAGTTTTAACCAAAAAAATTGAGAAAGTATGTTATAATAACTTTCACATGGGGAAAATTTAGTTATGGCAAACTTAAGAATTGGTTATTTATTTAAGAATAATATGTAAAGTATGAAAAGAAAAAATATGAAATATTTGAATTCGTCGATTATGTTGTTGGTATTGGTTTTACTAATACAGAAAATAATGATAGATGTAATGTATTAAGTGGAAATTACAATGAACATACGCAAGTTTTATAAACGAAAATGGAAACGAAGAAGAATATGTTTTTTTAGCAGACGATTTAGATGATGCCTTAAAGAGTAATGATAATCATGTAGACTTTACTTCAATTAGGGAAAAGCATTTATCATCGACTGGCAAATATTATTTAAGAGATAGTGATGGTAATAGTTTAACAAAATTGGTAAATCAAGATTTATTAGATTATTTACAAAAAGGTGATAAACAAGAACAATCAGATTTTGCTGAAGATGAATTTGAAAAAAAGTGATATTTTATCTATGTATTCATCAATAAAGAAGACAATTATTTCTCAAGATGAACAAATAATGTAAATATTAACCTCATTATTTAAAAATCAAAAAGTTGTTAATTCTGATTTAGATATGGACTTAATTGCAAAACTAAAAGAAAATATTTTAATTTATGGTTCTACAGGAACTGGAAAAACTGAATTTTTAAAAAGAATATCTAAACTTTATAATATACCTATAGTTGTTGAAGATGCAACTGCTCTTTCGAAACTGGTTATCAAGGTAGAAAAATAACCGATATGCTTGAGAATTTATGTCTAGCTGCAGATAATTATATAGAACTTGCCGAAAAAGGAATCTTAGTTATTGATGAATTTGATAAATTTGCTGAAAAATCAGGAGATAGTCAATCACACGTTTCTAGATTAGGCATTCAAAGATTGCTATTAAAATTATTTGATGGAACATTATTCTATTTTGAAGATAAAAGGTTGAATACATCAAAATTAACAGTTGTAGGATTAGGCGCTTTTACTGGAATTACTGAAGATGAAGATTATAGGCGACTTACAGCAGATGATTTTATGAACTACGGAATTATGCGAGAATTAATTGGAAAATTTTCAAAATCAATTGTTATGAATCCATTATCAAAAGAAGATATAATAAAAATACTAAAAGAATCTGATTTTAGTCCATTAAATACATATAAGAAACTATTTGATATGTTAGAAGTAAATTTTGATTTTAGTGATGAATTTATTGAATATATAGCTGAACTAGCCATAGCAAAAAAATGGTGCTAGAAGTTTAAAAACAGTATTTGATGATTGTATTAGTAGTACTTTATTTAGAATTTTTGCTGGAGAATATTCAAGCATTTCATTAGTAAAACCTGACAATGAGAATAATAAACCTTACATTTTAATCAAAACAAAGAGAGTATAGAAAAAGTTGTGTAAATAGAAAACCTTCCAATATGATAAAATAGAAAAAGGAAGGTTTTATTATGGGAAAAACGAATTATCAAAAGAAGTAAATGATTATATGGATGAGTATATAAAAACAAACACAATAAAAAACAGGGATGATGTGTAAAAAATGATGAGAAGTTTATTTGGACCAGCATTACAAAAGATGTTAGATACCGAAATGGAAGCAAAACTTGGATATGCTAAAAATGAACAAAATGATACGACTAATAGCAAAAATGATTATTATAAAGAACGTAATATCAACACAACTTATGGAGAAATTCCTGTAAATATTTCAAGAGATAGATTGATAGAATGCAAGAGCGATATACTCCCACCTTATGTCAAAAGCATGGATTTGAGGATAAAATCATTTCGATGTATGCCTTAGGTATGACAACAAGTGAAATCAAAGACCCAATTTATGATTTATTTGGATGTAATCTAAGTGATGATATGATAAGTGATATCACAGATAAAATCATGATAGAAATACTAGAATGGCAAAAAAGGAGATTGGAATTTGTGTATCCAATCCTGTTCATAGATGCAACCCACTTTAGTGTCAGAAGCAATAGAAGTGTAGTAAAGAAGGCTACTTATATTGTGCTAGGAATTAGTAAAGAAGGAAACAAAGAAGTACTATCTATTACCATTAGTGAAAATGAATCTGCTAAAGTAAGGGCAAATATACGAAATGACTTGAAGAACCGTGGTGTAGAAGATATCCTAATCACGTGTGCAGATGGTTTAACAGGAATAAAAGAAGCAATCAGTGCAGTATATCCTAAATGTGAGTATCAATGTTGTATTATTATAAATGCTACTATTGCTAATGTTCCAAATACTAATTGAACTAATTAAATTTAATTTACTTTTCTAAAAAAATAGAAGAATTTGCATTAAACAATAATGCTATGGGTGTAAAAATAGATTCCTAGAGTTTTCAAGCCCCAAAATTTTATCAAAAGTTAGGTTATATTGTTTGGGGAAAGTTTAAAGATTGTCCTCCTGGTACTACACACTATTATCTATATAAGAAATTTTAATAGGCAAAAATCTTTGTATTTTGCCTATTTTCTTTTTCTACTTTTGAACTTTCTTCGCAGAACTTTACTGGCTTAATACCTACTGAAATAGGTATAGGCTCTTTCATATAAATTACACTATTGTTTGTTTCATCTGGTATATACTCAAATGCTGTATCAATTTCTTTTTTTATTACTTTAGTCATAGACATTAACCTTTCTATGATTTTTTCTTAAAACGAAAAAACCAATCATTTTGATTGATTCTATATCTAAAAGTTCGAATAGTTCGAACAGATTCGTCAATGGTGCCCGAGAGAGAGAAGTACAACAACTCTCTGAACAAAAGAAATAGTTAGTAATAAATTTAACTAACTATAGTATATCACTTTAATCTATTTTCCACAATTGGAATTTGCCAGTAATTTCATTAACATCATTGGTATTGCCATAAATAATAGCACCCAAATATTCTAATTCATCATTGCTTTTGCTAGTAATTGATTCAACAAGTTCTTCATCAGTTCTAGTTTCTAACATATCTCTAGGATAATCTGCAACTAACAAATTGGGATTTTCTTTTGCCTTATCAATAGCATTTCTTAATTTACCTGCTTTTACTTTTGTTATTATAAAAGGAAATCTGCTTATACCTAAATGATTTACATTTGATTTATCAGAAATCAATGGTTTACCCATTATCTCATTATCAGAATATTTACCTATTGATACTGCAAGATGTCCTATTACATTCAGTGCCGTAGGAGCATCAACATTAGTTGCAATTACTCCAACTATTTTCTTATCTTCATAATTCATTAAAAATCCTCCTAACTATCTCATTACAAAACAATATTTTTTACCTCAACAAATCTACTTTTTCCACCAACAACTATTTTATCTATTTTTTTATTATCTGAAGAATATATTTTAACTTTAATAATAGATGGAGAATTCAAACTATATCCCTGTTCAAAAATATATTGTTTATTTTTCATATCTAATTTCATAAATAATAGACCTGCTAATGCACAATTAGATGTTCCAGTTGCTGATTCTTCATCCACATCATATAAAGGTGCAAAGTTTCTACAGACAATTCTATCGTTATTAAAAGTATACAAATGTGTTCCAACCACATCATATTTTTTACTTATTTTAGTGATTTCATCGAAATTAGGATTTAATCTATTCAAAATATCTTCATTCTTAATGGGAACTAATATATCTTTAAGTCCTGTTGAAACAATTGAAATTGGATATTCTATATCTACGCAATCCAGATCAAAGCACTTTCCAATTTCTTCATAATCAATTGTTTCGTAAAAAACTGGAATATTTTGCTCCATAAATATTTCATCATCTTCTAAATTAATTTCCAAAATTCCACTTTTAGTCTCTATTGTATAATTATTCTTTGATAGTTTATTCAAATATTTTAAAACCCCAAAACTTGCTATCGTTGCATGTCCACATAAAGGAACTTCTTCAGCTGGTGTAAAATATTCAATTTTAAAATCAGCTTTATCTGAATTATTTATAAATGCAGTTTCCGCATATCCAAGTTCTTTTGCAATTTTCTTTTTATCAGTTTCGGTTAAATCATTTTTATATAAAACAACTCCAGCTTTATTTCCACCATTATTATCTTTACAAAATGCACTAGCAACATATACTTCAATCATTTTTTTCTCCTCTCTTTGCATAACTAATTATATCAAATTTTAGATGTTTATACTATATGCTTTGAGCATATTTATTACACACGTTCATTGATTATGTCAATGTACAAGTGTGTTTACTAAATTGACACCATT
>CANSDD010000077.1 GCA_947645535.1 uncultured Mycoplasmatota bacterium | reverse complement strand
CAAAAGAAGAAGGATATGAGTCTGGATACGATTTAGGATATGACTCTGGATATGACTCTGGAGTAGAACAAGAAAGAGATGAAATGATAAAAAGAATGTTAGAAGAAAAGATAGGTATTAGTACAATTATGAAAATAACAGGCTTGTCCAAAGAAAAAATCGAAACATATCAATAAAATTTGATATGTTTTTTACATGACTTAAAAACATTTACATAATGGAAAATAAAATCTACAAAATAAATCTTACACTATCTCTAAGTGAATGAAATTATCTTGTTTCTCTATTCTAAACTATTTAGAAAATGCATAGAGTATGATATAATAAAAATAGTTGGGAAGTGGTTATAGTGAGAGTTATCATTAGTGCAGGTGGTACAGGGGGACATATTTATCCAGCTTTAGCAATCATTAGCAAAATAAAGGAATTAGAACCAAATAGCGAATTTTTATATATTGGGACGCATAATAGAATGGAAAAAGATATTGTCCCAGCAAATAATATCCCTTTTGAACAACTAGAGATATATG
This sequence comes from uncultured Mycoplasmatota bacterium, assembly GCA_947645535.1. Lineage (GTDB taxonomy): Bacteria > Bacillota_I > Bacilli_A > RF39 > UBA660 > MGBC102946. The sequence continues at coordinate 6,653 of CANSDD010000077.1, read as the reverse complement.
GTTTTTATCGTAATAAAGTATGGAAAAATGCAAAAACTATAAGATATTTTTTGAAAGGAATAAAAAAATCAAAAAAAATAATTAAAGAGTTTAATCCAGATGTTGTGATTGGAGTGGGAGGATATGTTACAGGTCCAGTTATTTATGCTGCTCATAAGCTTGGTATAAAGACTTTTATTCATGAACAAAATAGCATTCCAGGAAAAGCTAATTTATTTTTAAGCCGTTATGTAGATATGATAGGGGTATCTTTCAAATCTTCTATTGATTCTTTTCCAAAAGAAAAGACAATTTTTACAGGAAATCCTTGTAGTGAAGATGCTGTAAAAAAGCTTCCTATGGATAAAAAACAGTTTGGATTACATGACAATAAAAAATTAGTATTGGTGGTTATGGGGTCACTTGGAGCAAGTAAAATTAATGAATTTGTAGCCTCTTCCATGTATGCCTTTCAAAAAAAAGACTATGAAGTATTATTTGTAACTGGAAAAAATGATTATGAGAAAATAAAATCTCAAAATTTTTCAACTAATATAAAAGTAGTACCATACATTGAAAATATGACACGTATTATGAAAAAAACAGATATTATTGTTTCAAGAGCAGGGGCTTCTACATTAAGTGAAATTATTGCTCTTTCTATTCCTTCTATTTTAATTCCAAGTCCCTATGTTCCGAATAATCACCAATATAAAAACGCAAAAGATTTAATTGATGAAGGAGCAGCTCTTTTGTTGGAAGAACAAAATTTAAAAGATGACATTTTAGTAAAAACAATTGATAAGTTAATCTATGATGAAAAGGCTCTTTTAGAAATGAAAAAAAATTTAAAAAAATTAGATGTTCCAAATAGTGGTGAGAAGATTGTAACAAGTATAAGAAAATTGATAGATAGGAAGTAAAAACTATGGACATAATAGAAAAATTAAGAAAATTAGAGTGTGGTAGTGTTATTTCAAATATAAATTTAAAAGACTATACAACATATCAAATAGAAGGTAATGCAAAAGGAATAATATTTCCAAATTCAGTGGAAGATTTGAAAAAAATCTTGTTATTTTTAAAAGAAAATAAAGTGAAATATAAGATAATTGGAAATGGTTCTAATCTCATATTTGATAATTATTATGATGGTATTTTAATTAAGTTAGATTCATTTCATCGTTTGGAAATAGATGATAATAAGATTATAGTAGGAGCAGGATATTCTCTTATGAAATTAGCACTAAAAGCATCTAGAATGGGATTAACTGGATTAGAATTTGCAACAGGGATTCCAGGAAGTATAGGGGGTGCAGTTTTTATGAATGCAGGTGCTTATAAGAGTGATATGGGATATATTGTAAAGAATGTAACTGTTTTAACCCCCACTTTAGAAATAAAAACAATGAGCAATAAAGAAATGAATTTTCATTATAGAACATCTTTTCTTCAAAAAAATCCTACATATATTTGCTTAGAAGCAGAACTTATATTACAAAAAGGAAATAGGGAAGCAATTATGGAAGTGATAAAAGATCGTAAAAAAAGAAGATTAGAATCACAGCCTTTAGAATATCCAAGTGCAGGAAGTGTGTTTAGAAATCCACCTGATAATTTTGCTGGAAAACTAGTAGAAGAAATTGGATATAAAGGAAAAAATATTGGTGGAGCAGAGGTAAGTACGAAACATGCTAACTTTATTATTAACAAAGATAAAGCTAGTGGTGAAAATATTAAAAAATTGATATTAGAGATTCAAAAAGAAGTAAAAGATAAATTAGAAATTGAACTATTGATAGAACAAGAATTTGTAGAATAAAAAGGTGATAATATGGCAAATGTGAAAAAACAGAAGATTGCCCCTAAAAAAGTAGCTGTAGTGCAAAAGCAAAAAAAAAATGTTTCGAAAAATAGAAGTATAACATACAATAATTATCAGTATAAACAAGTACAACAACAGTTACCAAAAAATCAGAAAAAGAAAGTAAAAATTAGATATGGACGTATTTTAATTGCTATTGTTTTTTTTCTGCTACTATTTTATTTTTTCTCTATTTGCTATCAAGCACCAATTAAAAATATTATTATAAAAGGAAATAATTTTATGACTGATCAAGAGATCATCGATTTAGCGGGACTTCGAGATTATCCATCTAATATGCAAAATTCTTCATCTAAAATAAAAAAAAGATTAGAAAAAAATACTTATATTAAAAAGGCGATAGTAACAAAAAATGTATTCGGAAAAGTAACAATTGCAATAGAAGAAAATTATCCAGTTTATTATTATCAATCAACAGGAAAAACAATTTTATTAGATGGACAGGAAGTAGATTCTAATTATGATGTACCTTTTGTTATCAATTATATTCCAAACACCATTTATGAAGTATTTGATGAAAAAATGAAAGGAATATCAAGAGACGTGTTATCAAGAATATCAGAAATTAAATATGCTCCAAATGAAGTTGATGATGGAAGATTTTTACTTTCAATGAGTGATGGCAATTATGTTTATTTAACCCTTACTCGTTTTTCAATTATTGATCATTATATAGAAATTGTTAGTAAATCTGAATTTGTAGGGAAAAAAGGAATTTTGAATTTGGATGCTGGAAATTCATTTGAAATATTAGAAGGATAGGAAATAAATTCTATTCTTTTTCTATTGAATTTTTGATTTTTTTCTGATAGGATAATAAACAGTATTTTAGAAGGAGTATTATGATAGAAGAAAAAGGCGCTTTTCAGTTTCAAATGAAATTTTATTGATGTTATATTATGAAAACAGAGAAAGTGTGTAGTTAGATTAAATCTAAATTTGGTGTTTAAAACTTCAGATGATATGAAAGAAATACGCGATATGTATTTGATTGCTAATGATTTTAACCTAAACCATCAAGAAGTCTCCCACTTCTTTTAAGTGGTGAGAGCAAGTCACTTATGTAAGAAAATTATTCATACCATTATCACTTTTTCAAAAACTTATTTGTGTAAATGAGCTGAAAGAGATTATTATGTCTGTAGAAATTGGAGTAGATGAGTATTTTTTACGTAACTTTAATGTACTAACAGATACTGAATCAATGAATAACTTGAAATTTCTAAAGTCATTATTACAGAAATTAAAAACACCAGTTAGAAATATTTCTTTTCCTAATTATACGAGATTAGAAGAAAGTTTAAAACTTGCAAATGAAAAATGCTTCATTATTATTACCCAAAATTATGGTTTATGTTTCAAAGAGAAGAAGTACCACAATATCCAGATAGAATTTCTTCTGCAGAGCCAAAAATGCTTTTTTTAGCATCTATTTTAAGCTCACAAAAAGTATATAATCCTAATTTTTATCACAAAAATAGTAAATTTACTATTTTTTTCGTCTTTATTTTCGTTTTTTGGCAAATTTTGTTTGATGAAAAACCTTTCTTTTTATCACTTTTTTTCGTTTATCTCTTTTCCTTTTTAAAAATCTATAGTATAATTGTTATTAGATTGTAGGAGATGATCTTGTGAAGCATATTTACAGTAGCATTGATATTGGCTCAGATACAATTAAATTAATTGTTTGTGAACTATACAAGAATAAACTCAATTTACTTGCAGCATCTTCTGTTAAATCAAAGGGAATAAAAAAGGGGTTAATTACAGATGTAGAAGAAGCTTCTGCATCTGTTAAAAAAGCATTTAACGAGGTTGAAGATATGCTTGGAATTAATATTAAGAAAGTTATTGCATCTGTTCCAAGTTATTTTGCTGAATTTTCAATGGTAAAAGGAGAAATAGCAGTTAAGACTGATGATTCAGTTATTACTGGTGAAGAAATCGTTGATGTATTAGAAGAAGCAATGCAATCAAAGTTAAGTTCTAATAAAGAGATGGTAACAATTATTCCGATTGACTTTAATGTAGATGATAAGAAGGAGATTAAAGATCCAAAGGGATTAGTTGGAACAAGGTTAGGTACAAGAGCAATTATGGTAGCAACACCAAAAAAAAATATTTATTCAGTTGTAAGTTTACTTGAAAATATTGGTATAGAAGTTGTTGATATATCGCTTGGAAGTATAGGAGATATTTATGCATTTAAGAATAAAGAAAATAGAGATAAAGTAGGAGCGGTTATCAATATAGGTGCTGAGACTACAACTGTTTCTCTTTACAATAAAAGTGTTATTGTAAAAAATTCTATTATTGGTTTAGGTGGCAAAAACATTGATAATGACCTTGCTTATATGTATAAAATAGATATAGAAGAAGCAATTAAATTGAAAGAAAAATTTGCTTACGCTCATAAGAAATTTGCGAGTAGTAATGATAGTTATGAAGTGGTAAATCAAAATGGTGAGGCAATCACAATTAAACAGCTTGAAGCTTCAGAAGTCATTATGTCACGTATTGAAGAAATCCTTACACTAGCACGAAAAGAGATTAGTATCCTAACAGAAAAAAAGGTTGAATATATTATTGTAACAGGTGGAGTTAGTAATAGTGCTCATTTTGAATATATGGTTGCAGATATATTAGGAAAGGATGCTATTATAGGAAATGTAAAACTACTTGGAATTAGAAAAAATAAATATTCATCCGCAGTAGGAAATATTGTTTACTTTATACATAAGTTGAAACTTAAAGGGAAAGAATGCACTATGATAAGTAATAACGATATGGAAGTGTTATCATCAAATAAGAAAAATGTAATAAATATTTCAAATGAAACAATGTTAGGCAAAGTATTTGGATACTTTTTTGGCGAATAAGGGAGGATATATATGTTTGGATTAGAGATGGATCAATTAGCAAAAATAAAAGTAATTGGTGTTGGTGGTGGCGGATGCAATGCTGTTAATAGAATGATAGAATCTGGAGTCAAAGGAGTAGACTTTATTGTTGCAAATACAGACTTGCAAGTATTAAAAACATCACAAGCTCCAGTTAAAATTCAAATTGGAACAGAGCTTACCAATGGGCTTGGAGCAGGAGCAAATCCTCAAATAGGGAAAGAAGCTGCATTGGAATCAAAGACTGATATTGAAGAGGCATTAAAAGGTGCTGATATGGTATTTGTCACTTGTGGAATGGGTGGTGGAACAGGAACAGGTGCTGCACCAGTTATTGCTAATATTGCGCAAGGTATGGGGGCACTTACTGTAGGAATTGTTACTAAGCCATTTTCATTTGAAGGTAAAAAACGAATGACACAAGCTCTATCTGGATTAGAAGAATTAAAGAAAAATGTTGATACGCTAATTGTGATTCCAAATGATAGATTAAGAGAAATTATTGATAAAACTACACCATTATTGGATTCATTTAAAGAAGTTGATAATGTACTTAGAAGAGGTGTGCAATCTATTTCTGATTTGATTGCAGTAGCAGGACTTATCAATCTAGACTTTGCTGATGTAAAAGCAGTTATGGAAAAACGTGGAAATGCGTTAATTGGAATTGGTATGGGTGTCGGGGATGATCGTGCTGCAGAAGCTGCTAGACAAGCAGTATCAAGTCCATTATTGGAAACTAGTATTAGTGGGGCAACAGATGCTATTATCAATGTTACAGGTGGTTCTAATTTAACACTTTTTGAAGTAGAAGAAGCTGCAGAAGTGATTCGTTCATCTGCTAATACAGATATCAATACTATTTTTGGAGCTGTTATCAATGAAAATTTAAATGATGAAATTATTGTAACAGTAATTGCAACAGGATTTGAAGATAAGGGGGAACCTTTATATCAGTCTTATAGTACAAATAGAAGAGAAGAGAAAAAAGTAGAAGATGAAGAAGTGGACTCTAGTAATGATGATGATACAATTATTCCAGCATTCTTAAGAAAAAGAGGTTTTTAATAGTTGGCTTATGAAATGGTCAACTTTTTAAATAATAAAATTTCATATTACTTATTGGTGAAATGGGATTTTTATATTATAATATTAAGAGAATAGGAGTGGAAAGATGAACAAAAAGAATAAAAAGGGGTTTGATTTAACTGAAATAGTTGGGATTATAGTAATATTTGGTGCAATAATTCTTTTTCTCTTTTGGAATGTAAATAAAACAAATCAAGAGAGAAAAAAAGAAGAAAAATATGAATCTAAAAGAGATTATTTAACAGAACAAGCAATTACTTGGGGAAAAGATAATGCAGAAGAACTCGCTTATTATAATACTTATTATTTAAGCCTAAATGAATTAAAAGAGAATGGATACATAAAAGAAGATGATATTGCAGATCCAAGAGATAATAGTACGATGACTGGATGTATTACAATTCGTTTAAATAATGAAAAATATGAGTATACATATGTGGAAGAATCTTGTCACGAAAATCAAATGATTACTACATCAATTCTAGAAAAAGTAAATTTATCAAATCATATTAGCAAATTAGATCCAGATGAAAATATTAGATATGTTGGAAAAAATCCTGATAATTATGTAAATTTTAATAATGAATTATGGAGAATAGTTGGTATATTTAATGGAAAAGTAAAAATAGTACGAGATGATTATTATAATGAAAAAATACCTTGGAATGATACAAATATCAATGATTGGAAAGAATCTTCATTAAATAAAGAATTAAATGAAAACTTTTATAGTCAAATAGATTCTACAAGTAAATCTTATATATCAGAAAATTCTTGGAACTTATAGGGATATAATGAAA
>CANSDD010000076.1 GCA_947645535.1 uncultured Mycoplasmatota bacterium | reverse complement strand
TAAATTTTATAAGAATAAAAAATATTAAATAACACAAAAACTTTTTTGAAACCAAACTTTTTCTTGTGGTAATAGTGATAATTTGATATAATCTTATATAGAATATGAGAGTTGGTAAGATGAAAAATAATAAAGGACAAGCACTAATTGAATTTGTAATAATATTACCAATTTTATTACTTCTAATTTTAGGAGCAATTGATTTTGGGAATATTCTTTATAAAAAATATACATTAGAAAATGATTTAGATTATGTAGCATCATTAGTAAGAGAAAATAAAGAGTTAGAAATTGCTAATTATAGTAGTAATAATAATATTACATCAAATATAGAAAAAAAAGATAATAAAGTTACAATAACTGTTACAAAAAATGTTTCGGTAATGACTCCAGGACTAAATAAAATACTTGGAAAAAATTATAAAATAGAAGCAAAGAGAGTGATTTTTGATGAATAAAAAAGGACAGGTATTAGCTCTTTTTGTAATACTACTACCAATTTTAATTTTATTAGTAGGCTTAATCATTGATACAGGATTAGCCTATATGGAAAAACGAAAAATAGAAAATCTTTTGTATGACACCATTAGTTATGGATTAGATCATATAGAAGAAAATGATATAAAAATGAAATTAAAATACTTAATTACTGAAAATTTAAATATAGAATCTGATATAACTATAGAAAATAACATAATAACGATTCAAATAGAAGCAAAAATAAAAACATTTTTTCATGGACTAAATCCTTATAATCATATCAAAATAAGTTATCAAGGTAATACTCAAAATGGGAAAAAAAATATAAGAAGGACGGGATAATATGGGATTAAAAAAAGCAAAAGTATTTACAGTAACATCAGTAAAAGGTGGGACAGGAAAAACAACAACGTTGCTTAATTTAGCTGGTATTTTTAGTAAGATGAATAAAAAAATACTAATATTGGATTTTGATTTATATAGTGGCGCAATTGCACTTTCTTTAAACATACCAAATGAACAAGATATCTATCAATTAATGGATGATTTAAATAGCAATCGTTTTAAAATGATAGATCCTTATTTAGTAAAATATAATGAAAATATTGATGTTATTCCATCACTTAAAGATCCTAGAAATGCATCTAAAATAAATAGTAAATATATTTCAGTTATCTTATCAAAAGTAATACATCGTTATGATATTATCTTGATTGATACAAATTATTTTTTAAATGATATTACCCTTATAGCATTAGATGCAAGTGATGAAATTCTTTATATTTTAGAAGGAGATCCAATAGACTTAAAAAGTATGGCAACTCGTCTTACGATTCATAAAGATATGGAAAAAGAAAACTATAAAATTATTTTAAATGAGGCAAGAACAAAAGACAAAGAACATTTTTCTAAATCTGATATTAAAAATGTATTAAAAGAAAATGTAGATTATGTAATTCCTAAACATTTTTATATTAAAAATATTGATAAGTATATGTTAGATGGCATCATTTTAACACTCCATAAAGGAATTATAAATAGCCATAAAAAAGGAATTGATATTTTTAAAGAAATTGCAAATGCATTATTAAAAGAAAAAAATGATAAAAAATAGGAGGAAATTATGGCAAGAAAATTTATAGAAGAATTTGATATTCAAATTGAAAATCCAATTGATCTTTATGTTTCAGATTATGAGGCCTTTCCAAATAAAGTATTGTTAGATGAACTTCGTACTAAAATTATTCAAAATTTAATTGATAATAATATTACTAAAGCAAGAGATATGAATGACTTTGTAAAAAAACAAATTGACAAAACAATAGAAGGATATGATTTATCAAATGTAGAGAGAAGTTATATTTACAATTTGATTGATAATGAAGTAAATGGAAATGGTCCATTAACTGAATTATTAGAAGATAAAGATATTACTGAGATAATGGTAAATGGAAAAGATGAAATCTATATTGAAATAGAAGGAAAAGTAATTAGAGATACTAGTGTATCATTTATCAATGATGATCATATTTTAAGAACAATACAGAGAATGATACAGCCTTTAGGTAGAACTATTGATATAGCAAACCCAATGGTAGATGCAAGGCTTTCTGATGGTTCAAGATTAAATGCAGTTATTCCTCCTTTATCGTTAAATGGACCAATTTTAACGATTCGTAAATTTAAAGAGGAATTAGCCAATATAGAAGATTTTCTTAGAACAGGTGCTTTGACTCCTTATATGGCACGTTTCTTAGAGGCTTGTGTAGAAGCTAAGCTAAATATTATTATTTGTGGAGGAACAGGAAGTGGTAAAACAACATTACTAAATGTATTATCTTCTTTTATTGCTCCAGAAGAGAGAATTATTACAATTGAGGATGCAGCTGAGCTTAGACTAGAACAGGAACATGTTATTTCATTAGAAACAAGATTAACCAATTATGAAGGAGAAGGTGCCATAACGATTCGAGATTTAGTAATTAACTCTCTACGTATGAGGCCAGATAGAATTATTGTTGGAGAAGTACGTGGTAAGGAAGCCTTTGATATGCTTCAAGCGATGAATACTGGGCATAATGGTTCACTAACTACAATGCATGCTAATGGTCCAGCAGATGCATTAAATCGTTTAGAGACAATGGTACTTATGGCTGGAATGGAAATTCCCATTAGAGCCATTCGTGAATATATTGAAGGAGCCATCAATATTGTAGTACAAGTATCTAGACTAACAGATGGTAGAAGAAAAGTAACTAGTATTTGTGAAATAACAGGAATAGAAGAAAATAACATAAAACTAGAAGAAATATTTGAATTTAAACAAGATGGTGTTAAGAAAAATGGTGATGTATTAGGAGAATTTATTTTACATAAACGTACTCCTAAGGTTTATAAAACCATAAAATCAAGAGGAATTGACTCTCTTAAAGATATATTTGAAATGAAAAAGAAGTAGGAGGAGACATTATGGAGGAACAAATGCAGTCAAATTTTAATTTTGATTCTCACAGTAGTACGAATCAGGACTTAACCATTGTGTTTACTCCTGATGAATCGGTAAAGCATTATTCATATTCTTTGTTTAATGAAAATGAACTTATAGATTCTAATATTATAGAAAAAAATGAACCTGTAAGTATTGAGCTTACAGAAACGGGAATCTATCAAATAAAAATCAATACTTATGATGCTGAAAATAAGAAAAATGTAATTGAAAGTGGAATTTATGAAATAGATAAAGAGGCTCCTATTATTGAATTATCAAATGAAGTATTAAAGTTCAGAGCTGGCGAAGAATTTTCTTTAAAAGACGGAGTCAAAGCCTATGATTCCCAAGATGGAGACCTGTTAGATAAAATAACTACTAATATAGCAGAACTAGATTTAAATGAAACAGGTATTAAAAAGTTAATATATAAAGTAGAAGATAATGCAGGAAATATAACGACTAAAAGTCTTATTTTAAATGTAATTAAGAATAATACAAGTACACTTATTTTCTTTCAAATAGGTTTAATATTTATTATAATAGGAACGATATTTGGTGTCTTATCTTATCGCAAGAATTCTAAACTAGAAGAAAAAATTAGAAAATATTCTTTAGAACCAATTGAAGATACATCGTTATCCTTATTTGACAAATACTATGAATCATATACCCATGCCTTAAAAGTAATTAGTAAAAGTATTCAAAAATCAGTATTCTTAAAGCGCTATTCTAAGCGTTATGAAAAATATGTTGGAATATTTGGAGATATATCAAGAACTGGAATTGACTTTGTATCAGCCAAAATTATTATGTCCTGTTTATTTGTTGTGGTTACTATTTTCTCTTCTACAATACAACTTAGAGTAACTTCTCTTTATGAAATTATTTTTCCATTTTTAGTAGGATTTTTCTCTCCAGATATCCTTTATATTGCAAAATATAAAGTACATAGGAAGCATATAGAAAATGATTTATTACAAGCAATTATTATTATGAACAATGCCTTTAAATCAGGAAGAAGTATTACACAAGCAATTGATTTAGTAGGAGCAGAATTAGATGGAGCGATTGCCAAAGAATTTAGAAAAATGAGTAGTGAACTTTCTTTTGGATTATCTGTAGATGTTGTATTTGAAAGATTTGCTGAGAGAATTGAATTAGAAGAAGTAAACTATTTAACGGCTTCTCTTAGTATTTTAAATAGAACTGGCGGAAATATTATTAAAGTATTTTCATCTATTGAAGAATCATTATTTAGCAAAAAGAAATTATGGTTAGAATTAGAATCATTAACTAGTAGTTCAAAGCTTATTATGTATGTATTATTCTGTGTACCAATTGCATTTGTTATTTTTGTAAGTGTTATAAATCCAGATTATTTCTTACCATTTATCGAATCTCCAATTGGAATTATATTACTTATAATCATTATTTTACTTTATGTATTCTATATTATCTGTGTTCGAAAAATTATGAAAGTAAGGATGTGATAATATGCAAAAAAATCTTATAACCAAAATATATCGTGAAACAGATTTAAAGCAAATTGAAACGCAAATTTCTATGTTAGGTGGTAAAATAAAAATGGATGCACCATCCTTTATCACATTTCGCTTACTTTCTTCTTTCGTAGTATGTTTGATAGTACTATTTGAGTCAAAATATGCTTATATTTTTGCTCCTATATTTACATTAATATGGTATTATGCATATTATTATATAATAATTAGTAAACCGCTAAAAATTAGAATTAGAAAATTAGATCATGAGGCATTATATTTTTTTGAAATTTTAACACTCACTCTAGAATCAGGTAGAAATTTGGAAAATTCACTAGAAGTAACAGTAGCGAATGTACACTCTGAATTATCAGACGAATTTAAAAAAACGCTATTAGAAGTACATTTTGGAAAATCATTGATGGAAGCATTAGAAGATATGAAAAAAAGAATTCCATCAGAAACAGTTAATAATATTATTTTAAATATTACTCAAACTAACATTTTTGGAAGTAGTATGTTAGATACAATGTATAATCAGATTGCTTTTTTAAGAGATAAACAAATATTAGAAATAAAAGGTCAAATCAATAAAATACCAAATAGAATTAGTATTATATCAGTACTATTTGTGGTACCACTTATATTAATTCTTATTTTAGGACCATTTATCCTTAATTTTTTGGGATAAATGAAGTATAATTATATTAGGGAGATGAATTTATGTATCATTTTATAGGAATAAAGGGAACTGGTATGAGTGCTTTAGCTCAGATTATGTGTGATTTAGGTTATGAAGTACAAGGAAGTGACAAAACAGACGCTTTCTTTACAGAGGAAGTATTAAAAGAAAAAGGAATAAAAATACTTCCATTTGATGAAAATAATATAAAGCCAGGACTAATTATTGTACAAGGTAATGCCTTTAATGAACATAACCCTGAAGTAAAAAAGGCAAAGGAATTAAATTTAAAAATTTATACTTATCAAGAAATGGTAGGAAAATTAACTGGTATGTTTAAAACAATTGCGGTATCAGGTTGTCATGGTAAAACAACTACGACAGCAATGCTATCACATGTATTATATAATATTACAGGATGTAATTATTTAATTGGTGATGGAAGTGGAAAAGCAAGTAAGGAAAACAATTATTTTGCTTTAGAAGCTTGTGAATATAAAAGACATTTCTTAGCTTATGATCCTACTTATGTTATTATTACCAATATTGAATTAGACCATATTGATTATTATAAAAATATAGATGATGTAATAGATGCATTCAGAAGTTTTGCCAATAAAGCAGATAAGATGGTACTTGCATATGGAGATGACCCTTATACGCATACATTAGAAGTAAATCCACCAATTTTCTATTATGGTTTAAAAGAAGATAATGATATTCAAGCGAAAGATGTAGAATATAGCAATGAGGGAACAGAATTTGATGTTTTTGTAGAAGGAAATTATTATGGACATTTTGATTTACCTTTATTTGGAAAACATATGCTATTAAATGCGTTAGCGATTATTGGTGTTTGCTATTATGAGCGAATGGAAGCGAAAGATGTAGCAAAAAATTTAAAAACATTTCCTGGAGCTAAGAGAAGATTTAAAGAAAATAGGATAGGAAATATTATAACAGTAGATGACTATGCTCATCATCCAACAGAAGTAAAAGTAACAATTAAAGCAGCAAAACAAAAATATCCAGATAAAAAGATAATTGCTATATTAAAAACACATACATTATCTAGAACAAAGGAATTTGCGGAAGATTTTGCGGAAGCACTTAATCTAGCTGATAAATCTTATGTTATGGATATAGGTGTAGATAGAGAAGAAGATGGATATGAAGATGTTACTTATCAGGTAATATTAGAAAAATTAAATAATGGAGAATATATATCATTAGATAGTGTTGATAAATTATTAGAGTATGAAAATGCTGTACTATTATTTATGAGTAGTAAAGATATTTATGTATTGCAAAGAGAATATGAAAAAAGATTAAAAGAAAAATTAGGAATAGAGGAGTCTAAATAGGCTTTTTTTTCTGTGCGTTTCTGATGAAGTAGGAAACAAAAAGAAAGATATTAGATACATAGAATGTTTATAAAAAAATAAGAAATATATGAAAAATTAGAAAAACTTAAATTTTATCGAATTTTGATAATTTGATAGTAAAAAGGTACAAAAAATAGAAAATTTGCTTAGCTGATTTTCTATTTTTGAATGAAATAAAGTACAAATTTCAAAATTTTGTGATTTTACAAATAAACGACGAGTATATATAATACCTGACGGATTTGTCTTAATGGCAGGCTGTCCTCACTATATTTATATAGGAGGATTGAAATATGAAAAAAATGGAACAATTACTATTTTACTTGCTTAAAATCATCTTTTTTCTTATAGTTGCACTCATTATTCTTTTGATAAAGATGTGAGGTGACTAATTAGGGGTGTCTTTGGTACTTGATGTTTATCATGCAATCAAAAACAGGCACTTTTAGTTTGTGCTTGTTCTAAACCAATTAGGACAGTACTTAACTTTTGCCATTAAGCTTATCCATTTTTTAATGAGATTTTTATCTCTACTACATTATAACAGATAAAATAGTTAAAAGCAATATCTTAATATATATAAAGAATCTTTCCTTATTCAGAAATCTGTTTTACAAAAATATTTTTGATAACCTGCATTGTAGCCAGTTGTTCCAATAAATTTTTTAGTTTTTGGTAAGAAATATTATCAATATGAACAATATAGTTAATATTTTCTTGATATTCTTTATTTATAATAGTACTATTATTTAATAAATATAATATTTGTTTTTCATTAGAATAAGAAAA
>CANSDD010000075.1 GCA_947645535.1 uncultured Mycoplasmatota bacterium | reverse complement strand
AACAGGACCAACAGGACCACAAGGATTAGAAGGAGCAACAGGGCCAACAGGACCACAAGGATTAGAAGGAGCAACAGGGCCAACAGGACCACAAGGATTAGCAGGAGCAACAGGACCAACAGGACCACAAGGATTAGAAGGAGCAACAGGACCAACAGGACCACAAGGATTAGAAGGAGCAACAGGGCCAACAGGACCACAAGGATTAGCAGGAGCAACAGGGCCAACAGGACCACAAGGATTAGCAGGAGCAACAGGACCAACAGGACCACAAGGATTAGAAGGAGCAACAGGGCCAACAGGACCAGCAAGCACAGTAGCAGGACCAACAGGACCAACAGGTTTAACACCAACTTTAGCAATTGGAACAGTAACAACTGGAGCGCCAGGGACACAAGCTTCAGTAACAATTACTCCAAATTCATAATAATAATGGAGGATAAAAATGAATCCAACAGGATATAAAATTAATTTCGTAATACCAGCAGGGCCAACAGGTCCAATAGGCCCAATAGGACCAGCAAATTGGCTTACCAATAGCGATGCCAAATAAAAATGTTGCTTACACTCCTAGCAATAGCATTACTGTAAATCAAACAGGAGTATATGAAATTAATTATTTTAGTAATGTCTCTGTAACGCTTGGAACAACACTTACTATGGCAATTAGAGTAAATGGAACAAATATACCAAGTACTGTATTATCTAGAAGCCTATCATTAGGAACAAGTTCTATTTATAGTGGAAGTACTATTGTTTCATTGAATACTGGGGATGTAATAGATATGGTCTTATCAACCTTACTTTCAGTAGGAGTTACATTGGGCTCTGGTGTAAATGAAACATTAAGTGTAAAAAAAATAAACTAATGAGAAAAGACTTGAGAAAACTCAAGTTTTTACTGTATAATAAAAACATCAAAGAAAGAAGCAAATTATATGGATAAAGAATTTTTGAAAGTAAATAAACATGGCTGGAATACATTAGTAAAGAACAAAGAAATATTTTCTAATACATCTTTACCTGAATATGGACCATTTATGGCAAATGAAAATGAATTAGGACTATCAAAAGATATCGTTGGAAAATCTATTTTAGAACTTGGATGTGTATCAGGAAAAAGTTTAGAATACTTAGCTAAAAAAGGAGCAAAAGAAGTATGGGGAATAGATATATCAGAAGAGCAGATAAAAAATGCAGAACAATTAAATTTAAAAAGCTCTAAATTTTTTATTTCGCCAATGGAAGAAAATCCTGGTATTCCATTAAATTATTTTGATTATGTACTATCATTATATAGTCTTGGTTTTAGCTCTGATCCAATTGAAACACTGAAGTTAGCAAGTCAATATCTAAAATCAGGAGGAAAGTTTATATTATGTTGGATTCATCCATTCTTCAATTGTTTAAAAATAGAAGATGATAAATTAGTAATTGGTCATAATTATAACGATGAAAATAAGAAAATTATTACAAAAGGACCTAGTAAAGTAGAACTATTTCAATATAATTTAAAAATTTCAACAATTATCAATGGAATGATAGAAACTGGAATGGAAATTGAAAAAATAATTGAAGAAGAACCAAAAGAAAAAAATGAAATAGGAGATTACCAAAGTCATTATTTTGATGCTCGTAAATTAGCTGCCTCTCCAACAACATTAATTATTGTAGCTAAAAAGAAGTAAGGATTATTATATGAAGAAAATAGGAGCAATTCTTTTTTATACTTTATTTATAATTCTATTAGGATTTTATATAATAGTAGAAATAAATCCTAATTTTAACTTATCAGAATTAGATAGATTGTTATTATTGTGCAGCAGTTCTCTATCTTTATATTTTGGAGGAGTACTGATTTCAAAGTATAAAAATAATAAAAAAATATTGAAAATAAATATATGGATCTTTTTTTTCCTCTTTCTTATCTTATTTTTAACACTCACTCTTTTTGACCCTACGTGGGGAAGAAGTGGATTATTTATTCCAAAATGGTCCAAAGAAATGTTTCAAAATTATATAAGAAATTCTTTTAATATTATCCCATTGAAAACAATTTTGAATTATATTATGAACTTTAATAGCTTACTTTCAACACATACTATTTTTTATAATTTGTTTGGTAATCTTATTTGTTTAATGCCACTTGGCTTCTTTCTACCGATTTTATTTCCAAAACAAAGAAAAACAAAAAAATTTTTAATTACCATTACATTATTTGTATTAGTAGTAGAATTATTGCAGTTTTTAACACTATCAGGAAGTTGTGATATAGATGATATTATATTAAATGTATCTGGAGCTTTTATTTTATATTTACTTTTAAAAAATAAAACATTACATCAATTATCTGAAAATGTTTTTTTACTAGAAAAACATCCATTAGATAAAAAAGAACTATCTAAAATAGGTGTTATTATAATTATAATCATTATTTCTTTATTTGGGATGATAGAATGTCGTAAATTTTTATATCAACAAAATTTAAAAAATAATTCATTTTATTATGATATAGAAATTATTGATGAATCTTTTGATTGCCAAGATAAACAAGAAAAATTCTATGAAGATAGTTTGTTTAATTATTATTTTAGTTGTGTAAAAAGTAATCAAGTATATGTGAAAATAAATGGGAAAAAATATTTAGTAAAAGAGGTATTACAGTATAATTCTGATGTTACTATAAATGATTTAAAGCAAGCTGGACTAACCTTTATAAAAGAACCAAAATATACAATGATAGAAATAGAAGAAGACAATGAGTATTGTTATAGAACAATACTTTCATCAAACATTGTGGAGCTCAAGACATCTCAAGTAATATATGGAGAAGATTATATGAATTTTGATTTGTATTTAATTCCCCAAAAAGAAGGAACAGACTTATTAGAAATCCAATTTTTCAATATGAAAACTAAAGAATTAGTCCAAAATGAAATTTATAAAATTATGGTAGATAAAAACTTAAATGTAGTATATGAAAAAGTAGAGATGTAATATATAGGAGAATGGAATTGGAAATTAAAGTATTAGATATTGATAAAGAAGAATTGATTCAAAAATTAGGAACAATAGTGGCTATCTTTAAAGAAGAAGTATCACAATAATTGTATACTCATAATTTACCAACAATATATGGCAGATATATTGGATTATTAACTGAATTAAATGAGCCAGAAAGTAATATTAAATATGAAACATCAATTTCTAAATTAAAATCATTATTTTTTGAATTAGATAATTATGGAATCTTAAAATGTGAAGAAAAAGAGTTAAAAAAATTAGATAAAAAAGATATTATTAGGTATAAAAAAAGTATATAGATTATTCAATTGACAAAATTACATTAGAAGAACTTATGATATTGATGATTAAGTGGAAAAAAATAATGTTAGGATTAATCAAAAATAATTTGTTAATGATAAGAAGTAATTTAAAATCTGCTACAATTATGATAATTGCTTTGCTCACATTTTCTATATCAAAAAATAATAATTTTTCATTTTTTCAGCTTTTATTAGTATTGTACTATTTATATCAACATTTAGAATAAATGGGATAGTTATGCAGTCACTCTTTCACGAGGAAGAAAACATGTTGTATTTTCAAAATATATATCAATTTTGGCTTTACTTTTTACCTTTTTAGTAATTGCTAGTATCACACTATTATCGAAATTTGTGAAATTATCTTCATCTACTTTACTATTTTTTTATCAATATGGAATGATTAGTGATTATAGTTTCTCTCCTTTTTTTACTAGTGTTCTATTATTTATCAAAAAAATTTAAAATGTAAATTCTAATTTAGGCAAAAATAATTACTTGCATTTTATTTTTAAATATAATAAAATAGAAGATAGATGAATAGTAGATTTCATCTAAATGAATCTTAGGGGTGGAGTAATAAAATGGAACCTTTTTAATAAGGTTTTAGAAAATTTAATTTGTGATATTAGAAGTTTGTCACTTTCATTGAAAGTTTAGAATTTATAATTTAAAATAAGGAGGAAAAAAATGAGTGAAGAATTATCAGCAATGATGTTTGAAACATTAAGTAGAAGAGTAGGAGAAAATGTAAATTGCACAGTATGGGAAGGTGGAAGTCCTGTGAGTTATGATGGAGTATTATTAGAAGTAGTTCCTTTTGACTTTATTAATGTAAATAAGCAGATTATTCCTTTTGTAGGTACTAGGCAAGCAATAGAAGAAATTACTCTTTCTTCAAATGGAAAAAAAGTGTATGTAAATCCTAGAGCGAATGGCTATCAAGGATTTACTTCAAAAGATATTATGGGAGTAATGAATGCCCAAAAAGAAATGTTAGGATATAGTATAGATTTAGAAAAAATGAAAGGTCCTAAAGCAATGTAAGAATAGTTTTTTCTATTCTTTTTCTAATATTATATAAGATAGTGATTGAAATGAACAAAATAGTTTATAAGTTTGATACTTCAAAAGAAAATAAAAATTTTTTTGATTATAATTTATAATTATGTAATTTTTCTAAAAATGAAAGGTTAAATCTAATTAGAAATAAAATTGAAAAAAAGTTTAGATTCTATGCTTATAGTGGTGAAACGTTGATTGGTAGCGCATATGGATTTATTGATGATTGCTATTGGTTTATCTCGATTTACTATTTGTAGATGAAAAATATAGAAGTAATGATATAGGTACTTATTTGATAAAACAAGTAGAGTTATTTGCCCAAGGAAACAAATGTGTAGGAATAAAAGCAGAAATATGGATTTTCCAAGCTAGAAATTTTTATGAAAAAATGGGATTTACAATATGTGGAGAATTAGACAATCATCCTTCACATGCAATTGATTATTTTTTTAAAATGGTTTTAATTACAAATGAAAATGAATTTTCAAAACCGATTAGTAAATGATAGTTTTCGTAAAATGATGTCCATTTTATATATGAAAAATGATGTAATATGATATAATAAAAATAACAAATAATAAAGGAGGATATTATGGATTTAAAAAAATTATTTGGTTATGAAGGAAAAAATGTAGTAATTACTGGTTCAGCATCAGGAATGAGTAAGTCTGCAACTGAATTATTATTAGAATTAGGAGCAAATGTATATGCAATTGATATCAATAAAATAGATTTACCTGTTACAAAATCATTTCAAGCTGATTTAAGTAAAAAAGAAGAAATAGATAAAATAATAAAGGAGTTACCTGATAAAATTGATGCATTATTTTTATGTCATGGAATTGCTTTTTTTCCAGGCAAAGAATTATTAGTTCAAAAAGTAAATTTTTATAGTCAAAAGTATATGACAGAACAATTATTAAATCGTATTAGTGATAAAGGTTCTATTACTTATATTTCATCTGTAGGAGGATTTGGTTGGGAACAAGTATATAATAAAGCAGTAGAGTTAATCAATTTACCATCTTGGGAAGAAGCTATGAAATGGTATGAAGAACATCCAGAATTGATACAAAGTGCTTATGTATTTGCAAAACAATGTTTAGAATCATATGTAACATATAAATGTATGAGTAAAGAATTTATTGATCGTAAAATAAGAATAAATGCAATCAATCCTGGTGATACAACAACAGGATTAACAGAAGATTTTAACCGTTCTACAAGTCCAAATGGAGACTTGAAAGAAGGAGAAGAAATGATATCTAATATTTTCTTAAAAAGTTGGAATGGTTATGCAGCAGAAGCAAAAGATATGGGTTATCCAATGGTTGTAGTTGGAAGTGATATTTGTTCTTATATGTCAGGACAACTTATTTATATTGATTATGGTCTTACTTCTACTTGGAAAAGTGGAGCATTACTTGCTCAAAGTAGTAAAACGATAGAAGAGTTATCAGAAGAAGCAAATAATTAAAGAATATTATGTGCAAAATATAGATAAACTTGTTATGATGAGTGTAGTGTAATATAAAGGAGGATATTATGAGAAGTGTAGGAACAGTTGTAAGAGGTATCAGAACACCTATTATAAAAGAAGGAATGGATTTAGCTAGTACAGTAGTAGATTCCATATTAGAAGCCAGTAAGGCAGAAGCTTTTGCATTAAAAGATCGTGATGTTATTGGAATTACAGAAGCAGTAGTGGCGATTAGTGATGGAAATTATGCATCTGTAGATGATGTTGCAACAGATATTAAAAATAAATTTCCAAGTGGACATGTGGGTGTTATATTTCCAATATTAAGTAGAAATCGTTTTTCTTTAATATTAAAAGGAATAGCTAGAGGAAGCAAAAAAATAACTATTTTGCTTAGTTATCCAGCAGATGAAGTAGGAAATCATTTATTTGATGATGATTTGTTAGAAGAATATGGAATTAATCCATATATAGATGTATTAGATGAAAAAACATATATGGAAAAATTTGGAGATATTGTTCATCCTTTTACAGGTATTAACTATGTGAATTTTTATAGAGAATTAGTAGAAAGTGAAAATGTAGAAGTAAACTTTGTATTTTCTAATCACGCAGATGCAATACTAGACTATACGACAGACGTACTTGCTTGTGATATTCATACAAGAAAAGAGACCAAAAGATTGCTTTCTAAAAGAGGTGCTAATGTATATGGATTAGATGATATTTTAAATCATTCAGTAAATGGTAGTGGATTCAATCCAATATATGGATTATTAGGGTCTAATAAGTCAACGGAAGAAAGATTAAAACTTTTTCCAAAAAGTGGTCAAGAATTAGTAGAAAAAATACAAAATATATTAAAAGAAAAGACTGGAAAAAATATTGAAGTTATGGTATATGGTGATGGAGCATTTAAAGATCCAGTTGGAAAAATATGGGAATTAGCAGATCCAGTAGTTTCACCTGCTTATACGAAAGGACTAGAAGGAACACCAAATGAAATAAAATTAAAATATGTGTCAGATAATGTATATGCAAACTTAGAAGGAGAAGAATTAAAGGCTTCTATTTGTAAGACAATCAAAGAAAAAGAAGCGAACTTAAAAGGAAAAATGGTAACACAAGGAACAACACCTAGAAGATATACAGATTTATTAGGTTCTTTATGTGATTTGACAAGTGGAAGTGGAGATAAAGGAACTCCTGTTATTTATATACAAGGATATTTTGATAGCCTAGCAGATGAATAAAAAAGTGCGAAAAGCACTTTTTTAAACCGAAAAAAACAAGAAAGGAAAAAAACAGATGAAAAATTTTAAAATATATAATGGAATAAAAAGGGCAATAGCTGGAGTGTTGGTACCTATTAGTTTAATGGCTACTACTGTATTATTAAGTAGTTGCAGTAGCGACGAAGATGTAACAACTTATGAAGAAGAAACAATAGAAGATTTAGAAGTTATACTGAATTAAAGTGATATTTAAGTAAG
>CANSDD010000074.1 GCA_947645535.1 uncultured Mycoplasmatota bacterium | reverse complement strand
GAGTGTTTTAATTATTCCATAATTGTGACTTTTATTTTTGGAAAGTCCCTATATTAAATCTTTTAGTTGCATTTTTCAATTTGAGATGAAATTTACTTTTGCAACTGAGCAAATTTTACTATTCAACTTACTTTTTCAATTAACAGAATTTTAAAATAATGATTTTCTTATTTACAATTTATTTATAGATATTGTATAATGAAAACGAGAAAGAGGTAATAAAATGAATAAGAAGTTGTCAAAATTAGTTAATGTTTATAAAAAATATGGATTTATAGGTTTTATGAAAAAACTATATGCTTATATTAAAGCTAATTATTTTGATAAAATCAGTTTTGATGTATTTTTTCATAAGAAAAAATATCAAAAAATAATAGAAGAAATATTAAGTCAAGATTATGATAGAATTATTTTATGGAGAAGTAGTTTTGGTTATAAAGTACCATTATTTCAAAGACCACAACATATTGCAAGTCAACTATCCAAGCAAAATTGTCTTGTTTTATATGAAGTAACTACAATGACAGATAAAGTAAAGACTGTAAAAAAGCAAGCTGATCATTTATATTTATTTAATTTTAATAATGTTTCATTAAATAAGATTTTAATGAATGAATTATCAAAAATAAATAAACCAAAATACTTTCAATTATATTCAACAGATTGGAAATTATCTATTCGTGATATAGAAAATTATATGAATCAAGGATTTAAATTTATTTATGAATATATTGATCATATTAGTCCAGATTTATCTGGAACAAAAGAACTACCTCAAAATATTAGTGATAAGTATACATTTGCAATGTCTCATAAAGAAGTCATTGTAGTAGTAACAGCGGATGAGTTAAAGAAAGATGTTGTAAGTAAACGTGGAGAAGAGAATCTTGTGTTTTCTAGTAATGGAGTAGATTATTCTTTCTTTCAAAATATAGATAAAGATTATCAATTTGAAGAAGAATTTACATCTATTCTAAATAAAAAGAAACCAATTGTTTGTTATTATGGGGCATTAGCCAAATGGTTTGATTATGAATTATTAAAAAAAATAGCTAAGACAAATAAATATAGTGTCGTTTTATTTGGTATTAAATATGATGGATCTTATGATGAAAATATGAATAATGAAGAAAATATTTATTTTTTAGGTCCTAGAGATTATCAAGTACTTAAGAATTATGCAGCAAATGCAGATATTTTGATATTGCCTTTTATACTAAATGATATTACAAAATCAACCAGTCCTTGTAAACTATTTGAGTATATGTCTTTACATAAACCAATTGTAACAACTGATTTATTAGAATGTAGAAAATATAAGTCTGTAATGATTGGAAAAACACATGATGAATTTTTAAAGAAATTAGAAGAGGCAATGAAGAAGAAAAAAGATTCTAAATATATTGATTTACTTGACAAAGAAGGAAAAGATAATGATTGGAGTCAAAAAGCAGAAGTCATGATTGAGCTATTAAAAAATAATGAGAAAAATAAATAGAACAGAAGTGTTCTTTTTCTAATTATAGTATTTTTGAACATACAAAATAATAGAGATTCTGAAAATGAATAAAGTAGAAGATTCTTACAATTAAGTTTATGAAGAATGGAATAATTTTAGAGATAATACAAAATAAAACAGAAAAAGTAATTAGTGAATGGAAAAGTGGTAAAAAGTGCAACAGATAAAATAAATAATGGGAATATCCTGTACATAGTATCAGCTTATCTTAGAGATATGGTATTATCAATAGAGCAAATAAAAGTAGATGATAAATTCAACGAAATAACAGCGATACCAGTTTTATTAGATTTACTAGAAAGTTCTGTTCAACTTTATGACTGATAATTAGGTTTTATCTTCATGTTACGTTTTTCAACTTGCCCGTAAATATAGCGAATCAGTCATTATGTTGAACACAACCTACTAGAAATAAAAGGAGCACATTATGTACTTAAAAAAAGATAATCAAAAGGAATTAAGAAAAGATATAAGAAAATATTTTGAAAAGTAATACAATTTATATGGAAATAATGAAATACAGTATTGCAAAAATATAGAAAAAACATGGAAGAGGCAAAATAAGAGAATATTTTTTAAGCGATTTCCCTACGAATTTTGACAATTTATGTCGAAAGTGCTATTATAATAAAAAGTTATAAAAAAGGGGAAAAATAGGGAGAATTAAAGGAGAAAGAAAAATATGGAAAATGAAACAACAAATGTAGAAATACATAAAGCATCAGTAGAGAAGCCTTGGTTAAAAAATTACACAGAAGAAGCAATTCACGGAGAATTACCACAACTAACAATATATGAATATTTATGGGAAAATAATAAAAAACATCAAAATAGAGTAGCACTTAACTATTTTGATAGAAAAATAACTTATGGGGAATTATTTTATAATATTGATAGAGTATCAGCATCTTTATTAGAATCTGGAGTGAAAAAAGGAGATATTGTAACAATTGCAATGCCATCAACACCAGAAGCAATATATTTATTTTATGCACTTAGTAAAATAGGAGCAATTTCAAATATGGTTGATCCTAGGTCTAGTAAAGAAGAACTTGAACATTATGCTGCAGAAGTAGATAGTAAATTATTATTTACAATTGATGTAGCAGCTAAGAAATTTGAGGAGATAAAGAAGAAATCATCAGTAAAAGAAGTAGTTGTAGTTTCACCAGCAGATTCTATGCCACTTGGTATAAGTCTTGGTTATGCAGCTAAAACATTTTTTGAATCAGCACAAGCAAAGATAAAAGAAAGTAAAGTAAAATCAGGATTAAACATTCATATTACAATAGATAAGAATAAAATTAATCCAACAAAAATAAAATTAAGTTGTTTTGGAAAAACAATAGCAAAAGCATCTTTTGATAGAGTTAAGAATCAAGATGGAGTAATATTTGAAAACACATTAGAAATAGTAAAAGAAGAGCCTATTGGAATCAAATGGCAAGAATTTTTTGATAGAGGTAAATCTTTATTAAGAATAAATGAAAGTGAACCATATGAACCAAATAAACCAGTAGTGATTGTTCATACAGGAGGAACAACAGGAGTACCAAAAGGAGTTTTACTTTCAAATGATAATATCAATATTGCTACATATGATTGTATGCATGCAGGATTTGATTTCCAAAGAGAAGACAAATGGCTAAATATTATGCCACCATTTATTGCTTATGGAGTAGGAAATGGACTACATTTGCCACTTGTAAAAGGAATGGAAGTTATTTTAATTCCTCAATTTAATCCAGAAGAATTTGATAAATTACTATGTAAATATCATCCAAATCATATGACTGGAGTACCATCACATTATAGAAGTTTACTTCATAGTAAGAGAATGGAAAACAAAGATTTATCTTATTGGAAATCAGCTATTGTTGGTGGAGATGGAATGAAAGTAAGCTTAGAAGAAGATGTTAATAAATTCTTAAAAGATCATAAATGTCCATTTACTATCAAAAAAGGATATGGAATGTCAGAAGTAATGGCAGCAGTAGTAGCTTGTCCATCAAATGAATGTAATGCGATTGGAAGTGTAGGAATCCCTTTCCCTCATAGTATAATTGGAATTTTTGACCCTGATACAGATGAAGAATTAGGTTATGGTGAGTTAGGGGAAATTCGTATTCAAACTCCAAATATGATGTTAGGATATTATAATAATCCAGAAGAGGAAGAAAAAATAGTAAAAACACACAAAGATGGTACAGTTTGGGTACATAGTGGGGATTTAGGATATATGACTGAAGAAGGATTATTATTCATAGAAGGAAGAATTAAAAATATGATTATCCGTAATGATGGATTTAAAGTATATCCAAAAAGAATAGAAGATACAATTATGACTCATCCATTTGTAGAAGCTTGTATGGTTGTTGGAATAGATGATTTAGCTTATGCACAAGGAAAACTACCAAAGGCATATGTAACATTAAAAGAGGGGATTAGTGAACAAAATATAGAAGCAGAATTAAAAATTCTTTGTAAAAAATTACTTCCAGAGTATAGTCAGCCAGTAGAATTTGAAGTCCGTGATAGTTTCCCAGTTACTAAAATTGGAAAATTTGATTACCATGCATTAGAAGTAGAAGCATTAGAAAAACAAAAAGCTTCTATAACAAAAGAAACAAAAGTATATCAGTATAAATAAGATAAAATAAGCTCAGAAACTTTACTTTTTGAGCTTATTTTTGTTATAATAAAAATAGAATGATAGAGGTGTATCAATATGTTAATTGGAATAGCAGTAATAATAACATGTTTATTTTATGGAATTATGGTATATATTACTTATTCAACAAAAAGAAAACTAAATAATGTAGAAAATAAAATTTATAAATTTTTACTAAGAATTAGTATAATAGGTTTATTATTAGAATTAGGTTGTTGCTTTTTAGTAAGTCATAAAGATGTATCTACTTTATTTGGCACTTTAAATGTTATTGTCAATAAGATTTTTTTGATTTACATGTTAACTTGGATTTTGATTTTTACCTTATATATTGTTTTAATTTCATTTTTTGAAGATGAAAACTCAATTGTAAAATATAGAAAAAAAATTTTGTCTATTTTTGGTATTAGTTATTTTGTATTAACACTTTTACTTTTACTTTTGCCAACATATTATCATTATGATGGAACTTATGTATATTCTTTTGGGCCTTCTACCAATGTAGTTATGTTAGCAGGTGGAATAACTATCTTATTTGATTTTTATTGCTTATTTAAAAATTTTAAACATGTCAGTAAAAAGAAATACTATCCATTATTTGTTTTGATATTACTTATGGTCTTTGCTCTTATATTACGTAATATGAATCCTGGTTTAATATTTATTAACTCTGTTTTTTCATTTATAACTGTGCTTATGTATTTTACAATAGAAAATCCAGATGTCCAAATGTTAGGAGAATTATATAAAGCCAAAGAATATGCAGAAAATTCTAACAATGAAAAATCAATTTTCTTGTTTAAAGTAACAAATAGACTTAGAGAACCATTAAAAGATATCAATAGGCTAAGTAAAGAAGCGTTGATGAATAATAATATTGATGAAATAAAAGAAAATTTAAGAGAAATAAAATATTCTTCTAATACTACTTTAGCTTTAGTTAATGATGTACTTGATATATCAGAATTAGAAAATCGTAAAATCAATGTAGATAGTCATAAATATCAACCTGCGAATTTATTTAAAGGTTTAGCAACTGTAACAAAATCTGGAATCAAAGAAAAATCAATTGAATTACGTTTTAGTTACGACCAAAGTATACCAGAATATTTATATGGAGATGCACTTAGAATTAAACAAATTTTGATTACATTACTTGAAAATGCAGTAAAGCATACTGAAAAAGGTTTTATTGAATTTAATATCAATTCAGTCTTAAAACATGATGTTTGTCGCTTAATTATTGTTGTAGAAGATTCAGGAAAAGGAATTGATGCTGAAACATTAAATCATTTATTTGATAAATCAAAATTAAATAATTCAGAAAATTATGAAGTAGATGACAGTCAAAAAAACTTGGTATTTGCTAAAACCTTGATTGACTTAATTGGTGGAACAATTACTGTAAATAGTGAACCTCTTAAAGGAACTAAATTTATGGTTATTGTTGATCAGAAAGTTTTAATGGAAAAAGAGAATAGAGTAACAAGAGCTGTAGAACAGTATGAAAGTTTATATGTGAATCAAGATAAGATTTTAGTAGTAACAACTGATGATATAATAGAGAAGAAAATATCTTCTATTTTAAAAAGTAGTCATATAGAATTTGAAATAGTGGAAAATGGACAAACCTGTTTAGAAAAAATTAGAAATAAAGAAGAATATAAACTAATTATGATAGATGAAGAAATACCAAAATTAAGTAGTATTCATACATTTGAAAAATTAAAAACAATTAGTGGATTTAATATTCCTGTTGTCCTTATGACAAAACATAAAGATATAGAAACAAAGGATTCTTATATCAACATGGGATTTTCAGATACAATAACAGTTCCAATCAATAAAGAAGAAGTAAGAATAATAATTGATAAATATATGAAATAAAAACACGAGAAATCGTGTTTTATTATGGGGTAATTCTATTCGGACCTCTAAATAGAAACATTGTTTCTTTTAAACTATCAGTTTCTAGTAGTAACATTGTAATTCTATCGATACCAAGGGCAAATCCACCATGTGGAGGGCATCCATATTTAAAAAATTCTAAATAAAATTTTGTATCTTTTTCAAGTCCCTTTTCTTCTGCTTGCTTTTTCAATATTTCATACCGATGTTCTCTTTGTGCCCCAGTTGTAATTTCACATCCTTTCCAAATAAGATCATAGCCTTCTGGAATTTCATTTTTTCTCATATGATAAAATGCTCTTTTTTTGGCACTAAAATTTGTAATAAATACGAACTCGTGTCCATATTTTTCTCTTATATATTGACTTGCTAGCTTTTCTGATTCGGCATTCATATCTCCAACATCTTCGTAATTGATTGTAAATTGATATTTTTGTTCTAACTCTTTATATAATTCTTCTAGTTTAATTCTAGGAAAAGGTTTTGTTGGAACAATTACATCAACTCCAAAAATTTTTTTTATTTCATCTCCATACTCTTTTTTGACAGAAGATAAACCACTAATTAGTAAATCTTCTTCAAAATCCATGACTTCTTCATAAGAATCAATATAACTAATTTCAATATCAAATGAAGTAAATTCAGTCGCATGACGATAAGAATTAGAGTTTTCAGCACGAAATGCAGGAGCAATTTCAAATACTTTTTCAAAACCACTTGCTAAAGCCATCTGTTTATAAAATTGTGGGCTTTGTGCTAGATAAGCTTTTTCTCCAAAATAATCTAGTTCAAATACACTAGAACCACTTTCAGAGGCTGTTTCAATTAACTTTGGAGTATGAATTTCAATAAAATTATTTTTTAAAACAAATTCACGCATCTTATTTATTAAATAGGTCTGAACTTTAAAAAGTAATAAATTTTTTTCATTTCTAAGATCTAGAAACCGATAATTCAATCTTGTATCAAGTAGTGTGGACTTACTATCTTTATAGTTGATTGGTAACTCTTCTAGACTTTTACTAGTAATTATAATTTCTGTTGGAATGAGTTCAAGCCCATTTAATTTAACTTTTTCATTTTTATATACTGTTCCAAAAATTTTAACTGTACTTTCAAGTGTTAAATCAGATATTTCTTCAAGTAAATGATTATGTTTGTTTATTTTTTCAATTGTAACTTGAATTTTTCCTGTTGTATCTCTAATAACTAAAAATTCTACATATTGTAAATTACGAATAGAATCGACAAATCCTTCAATACATATTTCCTTCCCGATGTATTTATTTAAATTTT
>CANSDD010000073.1 GCA_947645535.1 uncultured Mycoplasmatota bacterium | reverse complement strand
TAATATTAGTAGATGGAAATAATTTATTATTTCGTAGTTATTATGCAACAGCATACAATGGTAATTTTATGAAAAATAGTAAAGATTTTCCAACCAATGCTTTATTTGGTTTTACAAACATGATGAATAAGATTATATTAGAAGAAAAACCAACTCATATTATGGTAGCTTTTGATCGAGGAAAAACGTTTCGTCATGAAAAATATGATGATTATAAGGGAGGCAGAATTGCTACTCCAGATGAGTTGAAACAGCAATTCCCAATTGCAAAAGAATTATTAACACAAATGGGAATTACTTATTTTGAGATTGATAATTATGAAGCGGATGATATAATAGGTACATTTGCACGTTATTGTGATGAAGAAGAAGAATGGATTGGAACAATTATTAGTAGTGATAGAGATTTATTACAACTTATTAGTAATGATGTTGATATGAAATTATTAAAACAGAAAGATTATGTTCGTTATAATAAAAAATCTTTTATCGAAGAGTATGGAATAGAACCTAAGAAAATGGTTGATTTAAAAGGTTTAATGGGGGATTCTTCAGATAATCTTCCAGGTGTTAAAGGAGTAGGAGAAAAAACTGCTTTAAAATTATTAATTCAATATCAAACATTAGATGGTATCTATGAAAACTTAGATAAAATAAGTCCTAAAACAAGTTTACGTTTAGAAGAAGATAAAGAAAATGCTTATATGAGTTATGAACTCGCACAAATATATAAAGAAGTACCAATTCCTTTTAATCCAGATGAATTAGTTTATAAAGGTAATCAAAAAGGATTAAATGATATGTATGAAGAATTAGAATTTTTTTCTTTTATTAAAAAAAATAAAAAAGAAGGCTTTTTAATGAAACCAATGAATGTAGAAATACTAAATAGTTTAGATGGTGTTTCTATAGATGGAGATGTAGCAATTTATTTAGAATTATTTGGAACAAATTATCATACTGCTGAGGCTTTAGGGCTTGGTGTTTATAGTAAAGATAAATCTTTTTATGTTCCTATTTCTGTACTAAAAGAAAATCCTAATTTTTTAAAGGAAAATAATAAATATGTATATGATTTGAAAAAGCATATTGTTGCTATGAAATATTTAGGTGTAGAGCTAGAAAATTGTACATTTGATACAATGATAGCAGCTTATTTACTTGAATATAATGAAAAAGATGATATTGCTTATTTGGCTAATCAATTCGATTATGAAATTCCTTTTTATGACACAACGTTTGGAAAAGATAAGAAAATGGAATGTCCAAGTGAAGATGTAGTCGCTTTTTATGCCATTATGAAAGCAGAGTTTATTTATGAAACAAAGAAACTTTTTGAAGAAAAATTGGAAAAAGAAGAAATGAAATCACTTTTTCAAGATATTGAACTTCCATTATCAGAAGTGTTAGCTGATATGGAATATACAGGTGTTCATGTTGACAGAAAGACATTAAATGAAATGGGCAAAGAAATTAAAGTTAAAATAGACTCTTTAACTGAAGATATTTATGAACAAGCTGGGATGGAATTTAATATTTCTTCTCCAAGTCAATTAGGTGAAGTATTATTTGAAAAGTTAAAACTTCCACATGGAAAGAAAGGAAAAAAAGGCTATTCAACAGCAGTAGATGTACTAAGAAAATTACAAGGTATACATCCTATTATTGATTCTATTATGGAATATCGTAGTTTAACCAAATTATATACAACTTATATAGCTGGATTAGAAAGTGCGATAATGGAAGACTCTAAAATTCATACGATTTATATGCAAGCATTAACTAGAACAGGGAGATTATCCTCTATTGAACCAAATTTACAAAATATTCCAATGAGGAATGAATATGGAAAAATTATTAGAAAAGCATTTGTACCAAGTCCTAATTCTATTATTTTGAGTAGTGATTATTCGCAAATTGAGCTTCGTGTACTTGCTCATATGGCTGATGTAGAAGATTTAAAAATTGCTTTTAAAAATAATATTGATGTTCATACAAAAACTGCTAGTGATATTTTTAAAGTACCATTAGATGAAGTTACTAAATTACAGCGAAGAATGGCAAAGGCTGTTAATTTTGGAATTATTTATGGAATTAGTAGTTTTGGTTTAGCTGAAAATTTAGGTATTCCGCCAAAAGAGGCAAAAGAGTTTATTGATAATTATTTAACTACTTATCCTGGAATTGATGCTTATATGAAAGGTGTAGTAAAACAAGCATATGTAGATGGTTATGTAAAAACATTACTTGGAAGAAAACGATTACTTCCTGAGTTATCTAATTCTAATTTTATGATAAGAAATAGTGGAGAGAGAATGGCACTAAATACTCCAATTCAGGGAACAAGTGCTGATATTATCAAGAAAGCTATGATAGATATTCATAGAGAATTTAAAAAAGAAAATATTCAAAGTAAAATGATTTTACAAGTACATGATGAACTTGTATTTGATTGTTTAGAAAGTGAAAAAGAAAAAGTAATTTCTATTGTGACCGATAAAATGAATCATGTTTATCCACTTTCTATTGCTTTAGAAGTAGATGTAGAATATGGAAATGATTGGTATGAAGTAAAATAAATAATTATATATAGAACATAATTTAAAACTTTTAAATTTAAGAATGGGATTGCCTGTTACTTTTGTTTTAATTGTAACAAATTGTAATATAAAATTTTGAGAAAAAGCTGAAATGGTATTTTTACAAGAAATTATAGTTAATCAATTCAAAATGAAATATTAGTTATAGTAAACTATTTAATTTTTTGATATAGTAATGAATAAATAGAAAGTTTATATCAACATAAATAGTAAAATTCAAATATATATTACTAATATAAAATTAGCTATTTTTTATCTGTCGATGTAGGATAAGTAAGAAATACTGTGAGTTCGACGGATAAATTATAAAATATTTTAGTAAAATGAACTTGAAAATTGAAAAAAATAATTCAAATGATATAGTAATGTAAAAAAAGTATATAATTTAACGTTTTTTATATGTTTTAATCTCAATATATTGTAATTTAAAGAAAATCATAATGAGAGGGAGTTCTATTGAAGAAAGAGTCTTAATCATAACAAAATGTAATTTTTTAGAAATATATAGATTGGAGAAATAATGAAAAAGAAAATTAGTATATTTGGATCAACTGGATCTATTGGAACAAGTACTTTAAATATTATAAGAAATAATTTAGATTTATTTGAAGTATCAACTTTGGTAGCTGGAAATAATATAGATAAGTTGATAGAGCAAATTGAAGAATTTAAACCAAAGCATGTCTATATCATGTCAGAAGAGAATAGTCAATTATTACAATCAAAATATCAAAATTTAGATGTTTATTATGGAAAGCAAGGAATGATAGATATTTCAAATTTAACAGATTATGATATTGGAGTATCAGCTTTGGTTGGAATTGCTGGATTAGAGCCAACATATAATATGATAAAGAATGGAAAAACAGTAGCACTTGCAAATAAAGAAGTTCTTGTTGTAGGAGGAGAACTAATCATTAAAACTGCAAAAGAAAGTAATGCAACATTATTAACTGTTGATAGTGAGCATAGTGCAATAATGCAATGTTTAAATGGTGAAAAGAATAATAAAATAGATAAGATATTACTTACTGCATCAGGTGGACCATTCTTTGATAAAGAAATAACAGATAAAATAACCATTAGTGAAGCATTAAATCATCCAACATGGAGTATGGGAAAAAAGGTAACAATCGATTCAGCTACAATGATGAATAAGGGATTTGAAGTAATAGAAGCAAAATGGTTATTTGATGTAGATTCAGAGCAAATAGAGGTCGTTGTTCATAAAAAAAGTTTGGTTCATTCTATGGTTCAGTTTGAAGATGGAATAATTATGGCAAACATAGGTCCAAAATCAATGGAAATTCCAATTGCATATGCTTTAAATTATCCAAATAGAATGAAAAATAATATTGAAAAATTAGATTTATTTGAAATTAGGAACTTAGAATTTTTAAAACCTGATTTAGAAAAATTTAAATGTTTAAAACTTGCTTTTGAAGCAATTAAAAAAGGTCATAGCCATCAAGTCGTTTTAAATGCTGCAGATGAAGTATTAGTAAATGCCTTTTTAGAGTCTAAAATAAAATTTATTGATATACCAAGAATTATTGAAATTATGTTAAAAAAACATAAGTCTGAAAAATTAGATACAATTGAAAAAATATTGAATTTAGATGAAAGAACACGTAAGGACACACAAAAAGAAATAGAAAATTTAAAATAATTATAATGTGCTAGACAAAGGATGATAATATCCATTGGCTTTAGGAACCTAAATCCTTTAATGACCTTGAAAAAAATAAAAAAAAGTAGTAGTATAAAATGCTAGGTGATTGAAATGGATTTAGAAAGTATGCCAAAATTAAATCAATGTATAGATTTTTATGGAGAAAAATTAAAAGTAGGAGATGAAGTTATACCAATGCTAGAAGAAGCACTCATTATTGGTATTGGTGGAGTTGTATCTAAAATCTCATATAGTGAAGAATATAATAATTATTATATTACGATTACTGATAAAGAAGGAAATATTCTATTAGAAAATATTGATGCAAGATGCTATACTATACAAGAAAGATATGAAGCAAAAGAAAATCAAAAATATGTATATAGTCTAACATTTTATAATGAGAGATTTTGTCCAATAACTTTTATTCCTTTGACAAATAAAACAGATTTAGATTACGAAATTCCGAGTGGAACATCTTTTATAACAATTGATGCACAACATCTTCAAAAAAAAGGAGAGCAATTAACAGAAAATAGTTGGAGTTGTCCTATTTATACACTTTCTAAAGTTTATCATTTTATTGTTGATGGTAAAGGTCAATTATATCATGATGAAACAAATGATAATTATTGTTTAGTAAATTCTGAAACTGATGGTTGGCATCCAATAAATAGTGATTATAGAGTTTTTAAAGATGAAGAAGAAATAAGAAAATATGTGAAAGGTATTATTGCTTATTTTAAAGATGCTGACTTAACATATGTCAATAACAATGAAGAATTTGATAAAAATGAATTTGGAAAAGATTTTGAAAAAAGATTAGTAACGAAATTACAGCATTAAGCTACCATATATTTGTATATGACTACATATTAGAATCTATATTGAAAATTTTCTTAGATAGATTGACATAATAAATAAACTCATTTATAATGATTAAGCATATAATGAAGTACTACACAGATAGTACTTTTTTCTAGGGAGTGAATGTATGGATCAAGTAACAAAAGTAATGAGTATTAGTATGATTACAAATATTTTTTTATCAATTATCAAGATTATAGCTGGAATACTTGGAGGTAGTAGTGCTCTTATTGCAGATGGAGTTCATTCCTTTAGTGATTTATCCACAGATTTAGTAGCAGTAGTAGGAAATTATTTATCTAAAAAACCTGCAGATGAAAAACATCCTTATGGACATGGAAAAATAGAATATATTACAAGCATTATCATTAGTTTGGTTATCTTATTTTTAGGTTTGTCAATTATTTATGAAGCACCCAAAAAAGAAATTGTTATTCCAAGTTTGATTGTAGCTTTTGTCAGTTTTATTACTGTTATCTTAAAATTTTTATTATCTAGATATATTATTAAAAAAGGTAAGGAATATAAAAATAATATTTTATTAGCAAGTGGTTATGAAAGTAGTACTGATGTAATTAGTTCTATTGTTGTACTTATATCTGTATTATTGATGCAATTAGGAAATATTTTCTCTATTTTTAAATATGCAGATATGATAGCTACTATTTTAGTAGGATTATTTATTTTAAAAATTGGAATTGAAGTATTAAAAGAAAATATGAGTACAATATTAGAAGAACAAGAAACAGATGAAGAGTATTTAAATACTTTACGAAATCTTATATTAGAAAAAAAAAATATTCGTCATATTGATAATTTATTAGTTTTAAAATATGGTTCTTATTATAAATTAGTAGCAGAAGTAAGTGTTGATCCAAATCTTTCTGTTATGAGAGCACATCAATACATACATGAAGCTGAAAATAGATTGCGTCATTTTGATTCTAGAATTATTTATGTAACGATTCATATTAATCCAGATCAAACTTATGAATTGGTAAAAGCTAAAAAGAATGATTTTGAAAAAATAGAAGAATATCGTCTAAAAACAGTAATTACAGATGAGATTACTGATTATGAGGAAGAAAAGAAAATAAAAGAATATATTTCTAAAACTTTAAAGAAACAATTACATTCTTATTTTATGATTGTTGTAGATAATAAGAAAATAGGTACAGTTGGATATTATGAAACTAGTAAAAATACGATTTTAATTGAAGAATTATTTATTGAAGAAGAGTATCGAAATTGTGAAATAGGAACATCTATTTTAAAAGATATTATAGAAAAAAATAAATCGAATAATATTGTTTTATGGGTACATAAAAATAACGATCATGCTTGCTTTTTATATGAAAAACTTGGATTTAAGAAAATAGAAGAAGATGAAAAAAGAATAAAAATGGGGATTTTAGTATCTTGACAGTATTTTTAGAAAAGAGTAAAATAAATTTGTAAATCGTTGATGAAGAATAGTAATAATAAAAACTTTTATAGAGAGTTCATGGTTGGTGAAAATGAATAGAGGGATATTATGAATCTACTTCTAAGAGAAATGAAAACATTTCCGGGAATACCGTTATCTAAATTAAGAAAGACTAATTAGGATGGTACCGCATCATGTGCTCCTAAGTATAGTCTTTTTTTGATAAAATTTATAGAAAAGAGGAGAATAATATGTTAGATATTAAATTTTTAAGAGAGAATAAGGATTTAGTAAAAGAGAATTTAAAGAAAAAATTTCAAGATGAAAAATTACCACTTGTAGATGAAGCAAGTGAAAAATATGATAGAAAAAGAGAACTTCAATTACAAGTAGATAATCTTAGAAAAGAGAGAAATAGTACAAGTTCAGAAATTGGTATTTTAATGAAAGAACAAAAGAAAGAAGAAGCAGAAGAAAAGAAAAAACGAGTTGTAGAAATAAATGCTACTGTAAGTGATTTAGAAAATGAAATGACAACATTAGGAGAAGAAATTGAAAAAATCATGATGATTATTCCGCAAATGATTGATTCTTCTGTTCCTATTGGAAAAGATGATAGTGAAAATGTTGAAATAGAACGTTTTGGAGAGCCAGTAGTTCCAAATTATGAAATTCCTTATCATGCTGATATTTGTGAAGCTTTAGGTGGATTAGATAAAGAGGCAGCAGGTAGAACAACAGGAAATGGATTTTATTATTTAATGGGGGATATAGCTAGACTACATGAGGCTATGATTGCTTATGCTAGAGATTTTATGATAGATAAAGGATTTACTTATTGTATTCCTCCATTTATGATAAGAAGTGATGTTGTCACTGGCGTTATGTCATTTGCTGAGATGGATGCTATGATGTATAAAATAGAAAATGAAGATTTATATTTAATTGGAACAAGTGAGCACTCTATGATTGGTAAATTTAAAGGGCAACTTATTAAAGAAGAGAATTTGCCAATTGCTATGACTTCTTATTCTCCTTGTTTTAGAAAAGAAGTAGGGGCTCATGGATTAGAAGAGAGAGGTTTATATAGAGTTCATCAATTTGAGAAACAAGAAATGGTTGTTTTATGTAAACCAGAAGCTGCTATGGATTGGTATAATAAAATGTGGTCTTATACGGTTGAATTCTTTAGAAGTATGGATGTTCCTGTTAGAACTCTTGAATGTTGTAGTGGAGATTTAGCTGATTTAAAAGTAAAATCTTGTGATGTTGAGGCTTGGAGTCCAAGACAACAAAAGTATTATGAAGTAGGTTCTTGTTCTACATTAGGTGATGCTCAAGCAAGAAGACTTGGTATTCGCATGAAAACAGAAAATGGAAATCAATTTTTAGCAACTCTTAATAATCCTGTAGTAGGCTTATGCACTCAAATAGGAAATTGGTTGAAATCCTTGA
>CANSDD010000072.1 GCA_947645535.1 uncultured Mycoplasmatota bacterium | reverse complement strand
ACGAACACAGTAAGTATGACCTAGAGAGTCAATAAAGTCTAATAGTTTAGTAGAACAGGCGGTTAAACAAGCATAGCAATGTTTACCTTCCTGTTTTTTCTTTTGATAATAAACATACATTGGATTTTCTTTATCTAATTTAGCAGATAAAGTAATAATGTTACGATCACAATTAAACAAGATTTTTCTAGCATATCTATTTCCTCTTTTTGAAATTGGACCATGATAGTTAATACTTTTTCTAAATTGAACAATAGTAGGATCTAAACTACAACTAGCATTAATTTGCTTGATGTTATTGAATCTAGTAATATCTTTTAATTGTATTAGTATAAACAAGAGCATCAACTCTTTTATTTTTAATAATATAAGCATGCAGAAATTCTTTGATAAAGTTTAAAGCAGTTAATTCATAT
Source organism: uncultured Mycoplasmatota bacterium (assembly GCA_947645535.1). Taxonomy (GTDB): domain Bacteria; phylum Bacillota_I; class Bacilli_A; order RF39; family UBA660; genus MGBC102946. The sequence goes on along the minus strand of CANSDD010000072.1, from coordinate 7,714 downwards.
ATTTTTCCATTTTTAAAGAGTAATTCAAATTCAGGAAAATATAAATGTATTAACTCTTTATAACGATTCTTATGTCTAGTTAAACCTTCCTCTAGATGATGATATTGTCTAGATAATTCATTTAATTCTGTATAAATTTCTTTCTTGGTATAATTCCTATCTGGAATATTTCCTTTCTAAAATAAATTTGTCATGTTAATACAATCTTGTTTATCCGTTTTTGTTTTTATTGTGTTTGTAATTTCTTTACCAATTAGTAGATTAAAGACAATAGTTAAATTATCCTTGATATTTAATTTATTAATTTTAGAATCAATTAGTTCAAAATTAGTTTTGTTATGTTGATATTCAATTGGTTCAATTAGAACTTCACCAGCATCAGAAGTTAACCAAAATATACTTTAACCTTTAGCAACATTCAATACTAAAATATACTTTATAGATACTTTTGACTCTTAGTGCTTAAAATTATCTCATCAAGCAGTTAATACGAATTCAATGACCCTTGATATAATCTGCCCTAACTCAAACATGAATTTTTTATTCTTTTTTATAAGAAAGAATAAAAAAAATTCTATCATAAACTAATGAATATTTCTTTCATCAGTTCACATCTTAAAGTATACATGCTATAATAATGGAAATAAATGGAGCTGATGAGTATGAATATCTTAGTTGTGGATGATGAAAAAGAAATTGCTGACTTAATAGAAATTTATCTGAGAAATGAAAACTATACAGTCTATAAATATTATTCTAGTAAAGAAGTATTAGAGAATATAGAAAATTTAAATATTGATCTTGCTATATTAGATGTAATGATGCCAGAAGTAGATGGATTTGAGTTATGTAGTAAAATAAGAGAAAATTATAATTTTCCAATTATATTTGTAACTGCAAAAGTAGAAGATATTGATAAAATTAGTGGACTTACATTAGGTGCAGATGACTATATAACTAAACCATTTCAACCATTAGAATTAATTGCAAGAGTAAAAGCTCAGCTTAGGAGATATACAAGATATAATGGGATGAAAGAAGAAAATAATAAAATTAATTTTCGAAATATATTGATTGATTCTAATACTTATGAATTTTATTTTAATGAGAAAAAAGTAGATTTAACACCTACTGAGTTTTCTATTCTTTGGTATTTATGCGAGAATAGAGGAAATGTTGTAAAGGCTGAAGATTTATTTATGTATGTTTGGAAAGAAAAATATTTAGAAAAAGACAATAATACAATTATGGTACATATTAGACATTTAAGAGAAAAAATGAAGGATAGTGGTAAGAATCCAAAATATATTAAGACAATTTGGGGAGTGGGGTATAAAATTGAAAGATAAATTATTACAAAAGACATTATTTCGTTTTTTATTTAGGATGATTCTTTGGACTATTTTAGTTCCTACTTTATTTATTATAATAGGCATTATTTTAAGCTCTTTAGATTTTGAATGGGTATATAATATATCTCCCAATTTTTATTATACTGCAAGACACTTGTTTAATAAGATATTTTCCCAAAGTACAGTTTTTTTTGCATTTCTAATTTGGTTAATAGGAGCAATTATATTATTATATCGATTATTAAAAAAAGTGTTTTCTTATTTAGATGCAATTTCTGAAGCTTCTAATCAAATGTTAGATGACAATGTAGAATATGTAGATCTTCCAGTAGAATTAGATGATATACAAAGAAGAATGAATCATTTAAAAAGAGAATCTATGAAAAATGAAAGATTAGCTCGTGAAAATGAACAAAAGAAAAATGATTTAATCGTTTATTTAGCGCATGATTTAAAAACACCATTAACTTCTATGATTGGATATTTATCTTTATTAGATGAAATAAAAGATATGCCCAAAGAACAAAGAGAAAAATATATTGAAGTAGCTCTTCAAAAATCTTATCGACTAGAAGATTTAATCAATGAATTATTTGATATTGCTAGATTTAATACAGAAAAAATAATATTAGAAAAAGAAGAAATCAATCTTAATTTAATGTTAGAACAAATTATTGAAGATTTTTATCCGATTTTGAAAGAAAATGGAAAAGAAATTCATTTAGAAATAACAGAGAAAATAATATTAGATGGGGATTCAGATAAATTAGCACGTGTATTTGGAAACTTAATTAAAAATGCAGTTTATTATAGTACTGATTCAAATATTAAAATTAGTGTAGAAAAAAAAGAAAGTATAGTATCTATTATTGTTCGTAATAAAGCCAAAAAAATATCTGATGAAAAGTTAAAACGTTTGTTTGAAAAATTTTATAGAGTGGATACATCAAGAATAAGTAAAACAGGAGGAAGTGGACTAGGACTAGCTATTGCTAAAGAGATTATTGAATTACATGGCGGAACTATAAATGCCGTTAGTGAAGAAGAAATGAAGTTTTTACTTGAACTTCCAGTCAAAGAAAAATAAATGTTAAGAAAATCTTAAGAATTTTATAATGAAATATTAAAAAACAATCTTTTATTTATTGATACAATTAGTTTGTATTTGAAGATTGTTTTTTTATTGGAGGCATTGATATGAAAAGAAAACGCATTACACAAATATTTCCGTTTTTACTTCCTATTCGTATTTGGCAAAGAAATCTTTGTTATCAAATAAATTTGTATCTTGATAAAAATAAATATTCTAGTAAAAAAGGAAGTTTATTATCTTATGAAGTGTGTAAAAGTAAGAATGTGATGATAAATGAAGAGAGTGGCTACGACATTATTTATCAAAAAAACAAAGTAGATAATTTAAAAATCATTAGTCAGACAATGAATCATATTTTAATTTATCCAGGCGAAACATTTTCTTTTTGCTTTTTATCAAAATATGCGAATAAATATGGTAAATATAAAAAAGGACTTGTTTTAGTAAATGATAAAATTGTTCCTAAGACAGGTGGAGGAGTTTGTCAACTTAGTAATTTATTATACTACTTATTTTTAATGAGTCCTCTTACAATTGTAGAAAGGCATGGTCATCAAAGTAAATCTTTTCCAAATCCAGATAAGGATTCATTAGAAGGAATTGATGCGACAATTTATAGTGGATGGCTTGATTTAAAAGTAAGAAATGCCACAGATGTTACATTTCAAATTGATATTGATTTTGATGATACTTATATAATAGGAAGAATATTATCAGATGAAGAAGTCAAAGAAAAAGGAATTATTTTAAATGAAAATTTTAAATATGTTAGAAAAAATGAAAAAATCTATGAAAAAGTATCTGTAATAAAAGTTTTACAAGATGAAAATAACAACGAAATAGAAAGAAAGAAATTATATGATGAGATGGTGGAGATTACTTATTTATTACCAGATAATATAAAAATAGAGGAGGAAATATAATGGGAAAAATAAAAGTTGCTTGTATATTTGGTGGTTGTTCTAGCGAATATAATGTATCATTAATATCAAGTACTTCAGTACTTCAAAATATAGATAGAACTAAGTATGATGTTATTATGATAGGAATTACAAAGGAAGGAGAATTTTATTTATACAATGGACCTATTTCAAAGATAGAAAATGATGAATGGAAGAATGAATCTATTTATAAAATAACATTTTCTTTAGATAGAACGAATCATAAAATTATCAATTTAGATACAAAAGAAGAAATAGATATTGATATTGCATTTCCAATTCTTCATGGAAAAAATGGAGAAGATGGAAGATTGCAAGGTTTTTTTGAACTTATTAACTTACCATATGTTGGCTCAGATATGATATCTTCAGCACTTTCAATGAATAAATTTTTATCTCATGAATTAGTAAAGAATAATGGAATAAAAGTACCTAAATCTTATTTATACAATCAGTATTCAACTTATGAAAAGATAAGGGAAGATGTATTAGAATTTGGATTTCCAATATTTGTAAAACCCCTGAGAGCAGGTTCTTCCTTTGGAATTACAAAAGTAAATAAATTGGAAGAATTAAAAGGCGCAATTTTAAAAGCATTTTCTTATGATAATCAAATTGTGGTAGAAGAAGCAATAGAGGGATTTGAAGTAGGATGTGCAGTCATGGGAAATCATGATTTAATTATTGGGGAGGTAGATGAAATTGAATTGCAAACTGAATTTTTTGATTATGAGGAAAAGTATACATCAAAAACAAGTAAGATTCATTTACCAGCTAGATTAGATGAAGAGAAGCGAAAACAAATAAAAGAAACTGCCTCATCTATTTATCAAATCTTAGGATGTAGAGGATTAGCTCGCATTGATATGTTTTATACAAAAGAAGGAAATATTGTATTTAATGAAGTAAATACAATTCCAGGTTTTACAAGTCATAGTAGATTTCCATTGATGCTATTGGAAATTGGGTATCGTTTTAGTGAAGTTATTGATAAGCTCATAGAATTGGGGTTAGAAAAATGAAGACATATTTATTAAAAGAAGAAGATGTTCATAAAGGAAATTTAATTTTAGTAAATAAAAATTATCCATTAAAAGAAAATAGTAAAGTGGAATTGGAATCATTTAATGAAGAATATGAGAATATTTTATTTTCTAGAAGTGCAAATACATTTTTACAGTTTGTATTAAAGGAGATTAAAGTTACTAACCAAATTGTTCCTGTAAGTGGGTATCGTACAAAGGAAGAACAAGAACAAATATTTGAAGATTCTATAAAAGAAAATGGTGAAGAATTTACATATCAGTATGTAGCTACTCCAAACGCGAGTGAACATCAAATAGGCCTTGCAATTGATTTAGGATTAAATCTAGATGTGATTGATTTTATAAGACCATCGTTTCCTCATTTTGGAATTTGTAATGAATTTAGAGAAACGGCTCTTAAATATGGTTTTATAGAAAGGTATATGAAAGAAAAAGAACAAATTACTGGAATATCAGCAGAGGAATGGCACTTTAGATATGTAGGATATCCACATTCTGAGATTATGAAAGTTTATAATCTTTGTTTAGAAGAATATATAGAATTTTTGAAGCAATATCAAGAAAATCCATTTGTATATCAAAATTATGAAATTTGTTATCTTCCATATCAGGAAAAAGAAATAGAATTAGATAAAAATATTCAAATATCTGGAAATAATGTAGATGGATTTATAATAACTAAGGAAATAAGATAGTATGAAAAAAAGTATAGATTTTGATAGATTTATTACATCTATTTGTATTATTGCAATTCATATTTATCCTTTTTCTTTTTTGAGTGAACAAATAGATTATGTATTTACAAGAGTATTATTTCGTATTTGTGTTCCTTTCTTTTTAATGATTACGGGTTATTATTTATTACCAAAAGTAATAAATAATAAAGATAAACTAAAAGAATATAGTAAGAAAATTTTAAAACTTTATTTTATTAGTAGTATAGTTTATATACCTATCAATATTTATAATGGATATTTTTCTAATTTAAATATTATAACTTTATTAAAAGATATTTTTATAAATGGTACATTCTATCATCTTTGGTATTTTCCAGCCCTTCTTTTTGGTGTATGGTTGACTTATTATTTATTAAAGCATTTCCCTATTAAAATAACAAAAATAATTGTTATATTGTCTTTTGTCATTGGTTTATTTGGAGATAGTTATTATGGAATTGTAAAAGATATCTCATTATTTACTTCTTTTTATCATGTTATATTTTCTATTTTTGATTATACAAGAAATGGAATATTTTATGTTCCTATATTTCTAATAATAGGGTATATGTGCAAGATGGAAGAGAATAATTTATCTTATCACAAAAATTTATTATTGATTTTCTTTTTCTTTATTGTAATGTTAATAGAAGGGATGATTTTATATCATTTTCAGATACCAAAACATACAAGTATGTATTTTTCTTTAATCCCACTTTCTTATTTTTTATTTAAATTAGTTGTTAGGTATCATAGTCACATAGATAAGAAATGGAGAAGTAGAGCTACAATTATGTATATTATGCATCCTTTTTTTCTGATTATTGTTAGAATGGTTACTAAAAATTCTTATTTTAATAATAGTATGATTATTTATATTGCTGTTATTTTTATGACATATATATTTATTTTATTGATAGAACAAATAGAAAGTAGGTGTAAGAGTGCTACAAGAATTAGAGAAAAGTAGGGCTTGGATAGAAGTAAATTTAGATAATTTAAAATATAACATTATGGAAATTAAACAGGCAATTTCTAAATATACAAAAATAATAGCAGTAGTGAAAGCAAACGCATATGGTCATGGATTAGTAGAGGTAAGTAAATATTTAAATGATATTGGAATTTATGATTTTGCGGTTGCAACTTTAGAAGAAGGAATTACATTAAGAAAAAATGGTATAGTTGGAAATATTTTAATTTTTGGTTATACAGATATTTCGCTTATGAAATATGTGATAGAATATGATTTAATTCAAACAGTTGTAGATGAAGACTATGCAAAGAAGTTGATGGATAGTTGTTATAGAGTAAAGGTTCATATTAAGATAAATACTGGAATGAATAGAAACGGTATTTCTTATCAAAATATTTCTTTGATAAAAGAAATATATAAGAATGAAACGTTAGATGTTCTTGGAATATATACACATTTGTGTGCAGTAGATAGTCTTTTAGAAGAAGATGTAGTATTCACTAAGTTACAGATAAAAAGATATTTTGATATTATTGATATTTTAAAGAAAAAAAATATAAATGTAGGAAGTACGCATATACAAAGTAGTTATGGATTATTACATTATCCAGAAGTTATTTGTGATTATGTTAGAATAGGAAGTTTGATGTATGGAACGCATAATAAATTAGTAGAAAATCCAAAATTAAAATTAGATTTAAAACCAGTTTTAACTGTAAAAGCGAGAATAACAAGTGTAAAAACAATTGAAAAAGGTGAGACAGTAGGTTATGGAAGAATATTTAGAGCTGAAAAAAAGTTGAAAATTGCGACTGCATCAATTGGATTTGCAGATGGTTATCCAAGAAATTTATCAGGTAAGAATGTACCTGTAATAATAAATGGTAAAAAAGCAATTGTAATAGGAAGAATATGTATGGATATACTTATGATTGATATAAAAGATATAGAAGTAAAGGTAGGGGATATTGTAACATTGATTGGAGATAAAGTTACAGCAGATTTAGTAGCAGATTTTGCTAGAAGCGCAAGCTATGAGTTGTTATGTAGATTAGGAACTAGGTTACATAGAATATATAAGTATGAAAAAATTACAGAATGAATTTAAAAAATATCACGGAATACATTGTTGAAAAGTCACGGATTGAAATTGATTTTTAATCCTTTTTTAGTATGATATGAATAATGAATGGGTGATGATATAAAGATAAAAAAGTATAAAAAAAGAGTTGTTGATGAAAAAATTAAAGAATATTTAAGATTATTTGTCGTAATATGTATAGAGTGTTCTAAGTATTCTAGAAAAACATGGGCAGAAAGATATCATGCCAATCGGGAAACATTGTTTCATGTCAAGACTTGGGAAAAATAAAATGAAGTAGAACTTGCTAAAATATCACCTAAGATTATTTTAGAAGGGAAAAAAAATAAGTTGATAGATGAATGACAAAAGGAACTAATTTATGTATGGGATGAGATAAGAACAGATGTTGATAGAAGTGGATTAAAAGGACAATATATATTAACTGAATTATCTACTCCCAAAAAAGATGGTATATCTCATAGTGGTGCTGAAAGATTTGGAAAAAT
>CANSDD010000071.1 GCA_947645535.1 uncultured Mycoplasmatota bacterium | reverse complement strand
ATCCTTGTCAGTAGCACAAATAATGCAATATTTAAAGGGAAGAAGCTCAAAAAAAATTGCAAGAGGAATTTAGTGTACTTAGAAAGCAATTTTGGGGTCAGCATATGTGGGCGACTGGGTATTTTTGTAGAACAGTAGGAACAGTAACAGAAGAAATAAAAGATGAAGATCCTTTTGTATATAAATCAATTGATGAAATTTTAGAAAATATTGTACCAACTATAGAGGTAATAGAAATTATAAAACCAGTTTATAATTTTAAAGCCTCATAAATAGAACTATGGAAAAATAAATAGAAGAGGAAGTTATAAATGGAAGAAAAAAAATATTTAGAATATAGAGATAATATAGAAAATCATCGACATTTAGGTATATTTAAAAGTACAAATGAGGCAGTTGTTATTGGAAGAGATGGGAAAATGGAAGAATTAAATGTGGAAGTTGATTCATATCATTTTGATACTTTGTATGAACGCTTTTCTTATTTACCTGGAGCTGTGAAACAAAATGAATTTAAAACGGCCTGTGTAGCAGCAAAAGCAGGATTTATTATTTTGATCGTAGATGCTAATGGATTTTCAATATTTTTACCAGATGTGTTTAGTATAAAGCAAAAAGAAGAATTATTACGAATATTAAATCAAATAAATTCTGATTATCAAATATTTGCGGGTATTGTATCAAGTAAAATAGCAAGTGGAGAACAAGAAGAATTTCGAGAGTTTAATGATGGTGAATTTTTATCAATTAAAAATCTTAGTAGTAGTTTAGAAATCATTCCAGTAGAATTACTAGTAGAAGAATATAAGAGAGTTTTGTAACTATATAGTAGGGTGATATATGAATCAAGGAAAAAGGAATATTGTATTAGTTGGATTTAATGAAAAAGAAAAAGAACGATTAGAATTCATAGATATTCGTGAAAAAAAAGAATCTTGGACTAGTACTGATTTAACTCATCGTTTTCCCAAAATCGTTTATGTAGATACATTAAAAGAAGCAAGAAGACATCAAGGTTTAATATTGTTTATTAGAATAAATGAAGATAATTTAAATTTTGTAGAATATGATATCAAAAATCGAAAAAAATTTAGAAATTATGAATATGTATTTTTAGTAGTAAATGATAAAAGTAAAATTGCTTATTCTTATCAAGTATTTAATATTGCTCATATTGTAAATGGAATATCTAATATAGCTGTTATAAATGCTTATAATTTGATATATCATGTTGCACTTAATCAATCTTTAAAAACGATTTATGAAAAATATTTAGAAAATTATACAAAAAAATTATCTAGAATTAGATTAGAAAATGTAGAAAAATTAAAAAATTATGTCATAGAAAGCCAATATATTGATATGAAAGCAATCGCATTTACACTAAATGTATCTACTAAATCAGTAGAGCGTTATTTAATAGATATGAATTTTGTATATCGTAATGTAGGATATGATAAAGAAAACAGACAGTATTATATTACAAAATAACAAGTACAAAAATGCAGTTTAGACTAAATAAATCAATGAATCTTGATTCTTATTTTTGTCTAATTTGTTTTTATGTTCAGCATAAATCTCTTTTCTTTGATATAGTGGTAACAAGCAAAGGAGATGTTTTATGAAAAAAGAATGGAATGTGTTTGAAAATGAATTTTTTAAAGATGATATTAGTCTAGTTGTATGTGAAAGTTTAGAAACAAAAACAACAATTATGACTTATTTACTATATGAATATGCCATGAATGAAAAAAGAGAGGTATTGTTATATTCATTTGATAAAAAGTGTGAATATTATTATCGTCATTTATTATCCTGTATTTCTAAAATTGATAAAAAATTACTTACCAAATATTTATATCCTTGGCTTGGTTTAAGTCATGATAATACTGATATGATTAACCGTTTCTACTTTGTAAGTAGTATAGAGAAAATACAGCAAAGTAATTTGTTTATGATAGAAAATAATATAGGCATAGAAGGAGATTATTTTGATAGTATTTTAGAAATGGTAGAATGTGATAGTAGCGAATTTATTATACTAGAAGATTTTAATATATTACTTCAAAAATCAAAATATAGTAGGAAAGAAATACTTAGAAAATTAAAAGAATATAGCGAAAAATATGAAGTACATTTTATATTGTTTTGTTATAGTAAAAGAGAAGAAAATTTAAGCGATATTTCAAATGTTATAATTGGAAAACAAACAGGAATATTAGCTCATAAAAAAATGATAAAAACATTAGAAATGTTGACTTATAAAAATAGAAAATTAGAAAAGAAAATAAAACTTGAATATAACAAAAATAATTATGTAATAAATGGGAGAGATGTAAATGAATTATATGGTTAATATTAGTGAAATATCTTTTTCTTCTAAAGAAAGATATAAAATAGAAAAAATAAAATTTTTAAAATTATCTGATGAACAAATAGAAGGAAAAAGTAAAAAAATGATAACTTATGACTTTACTGATAAAGAGAAAGGAGGAAAAGTAGTTGGTATATTAGAAAAAGGAATAAAAGACTATCAACTTATTATTGCAAGCTCTGGAATAACTTATTTTCCAGAAGATAGTACTAGCTTATTTGATTTAGATCATCCAAACTTTGATTTTATAGAAGTAACTGAATTTTTATTTGAAAATGTAAATACAAGTAATGTAGTAAGAATGAATGCTTTATTTTTGGGATTTGAGAAAATAACAAAGTTAGATTTAAGTTCTTTTTCTACAAGTAATGTTATTTCTATGTATGAAATGTTTTATGGATGTTCTAATTTAACTGAACTTAATTTAGATTATTTTGATACCGTTAATGTAGAAGATTTTAGTGCCATGTTTGGTGCTTGTTCTAGTTTAGAAAAAATAAAAATAAATCATTTTAATACGAAAAAAGCGAAACAAATTTATTGGATGTTTTCTAGTTGTGAGAATTTAGAGGAATTAGATCTTAGTAATTTTGAAACACCAAATGTAGAATATATGTTTGAAATGTTTCAGGCATGTCATTCACTTTCTAAATTAGATATTAGTAAAATGATATTTGACAATATTACTTTAGGAGATGAAAATAATGATAGAGTTTTTATAGAAATGCCAGAGGATGCAGTAATAATCGTAAAAAGTGAAAAAGAAAGAGATTTCATTTTAGAACTTACCAAGAAGCATAGACCAATAAGTTGGAATAAAGAAAATGTAATTATTAAGGAGAATTTATGTTAGAAAATTTTTATAAAGATATTTTAAAAGAGGATATAACTGTGCTTGCATCTAGACCAATGAATGGAAGAGTGCAAATAATACTGGATTTTCTTTCTAAATATGGTATTTTGAAACAGAAAAAAATAATAATGTTTGGGATAGATGATCCAAGTAGTTTTTATATAGAAAAATTAGTAAGTTTGATTAGTAAAATTGATGGAAAAGAAATAAAAAGTTATTTTCATCCTTGTAGTGATTTTAAAAAGTCATTACATATAAAAGAATCTTTTACAAAAGCAATCAAAATATTAGGTAGTTCAAATATCAAAATGTGTGATTTGGCTTTTGTGCATTTTTCTATAGATATTCTTGATTATATTTTAGAATATGATGAAGAAAAAAATGTCGATATTATGATATTAAATACGATAGATGGAATTATACAAAAGTCAAATTATGAAGTAGAAGAAATATTAGAAAAAATAAAAAAATATGCTAGAAAATATCATACTCATTTTATAATTTTATCTAATGTAGATAGAAAATCAGAAGTAAGAGAAAAACAAAGGATCATTGATATCAATTATTATGAAGAATTACAAAAACAAGTAAATCTATTTACTTTGATATATCGATTAAAAAAGAATAATATCTATATAAATAAATTAGAGTTACTTATTAGTAGTCAGAAAAATGCGAAAATAGAAAATTGTTATTATAATGAAAAAACAAATGAAATAGAAGGGAATGAAGTATATGAAAAAAGATAATGTATTAGCACTCAACCTTCATACCAAAATGGGAAAGAGTTTGATTGAACCAAAGAATGTAATAGAAGAAATGGTGAGTAGAGGATATCATGCAGTTGCAATTACAGATGAAAATACAGTACAAGCTTTTCCAACATTATATAAAGCTGTTACAGAGTATAATAAAAATAAGAAAGAAAAAGATTATTTTAAAGTATTATATGGGTCAGAATTAAAAGTAGTTAGTGATAGTGAACCTTTTAAAGTAACAGTTATTGTTAGAAACCAGGAAGGATTAAAACATCTATATGAGTTAATAACTTTAACACATACCAAATATGCAAAAGGAATACCATTAGGAATCATTGGAAAATTATCAGAAGGACTTTTGATAGGAGCAAGTGCTATAGGGGGTGAAATAACGCATTTTATAGATAGGAAAACAGAAGAAGAATTAGCTGATATAATGTTATTTTATGATTATATTGAAGTAAATTATGATGATAAAAAAGAAAGAGTAGAAAAAATAATAAAATTAGCTTCTTCTAATCAAAAGTTAGTAGTAGCAACTGGAAATGCTTATTGCTTTCATGACGAAGAGCAAATCTGTTTTGATGTACTAAATGGGAATAAAGAAAATAATGAAAAACAGTCTTTATTAAGTGTTGAGGAAATGTTAGAAAAATTTTCATTTTTAGATGAAGAGATGAGGTATCATATTGTAGTATCAAATCCCAATAAAATTAAAAATCTATGTAAAAATATAATCATTCTTCCAGAGAATATAGCAATACCTGAAATACCAAATGGAGATATAAAACTAACAATAGAAGTATATAGAAAAGCTCATTTACTATACGGAAATATTTTACCAAAAGAAGTAAATGAGAGAATTGCGATAGAACTTTATGGAACACCTATTTTAAAACTAGAAAATTTAGAGAAAATGATAATATTAGGAAGAAAAGTAGTTTTAAAAAAGCTGCCTGAATGTAGTGGAAAAGGAATATTAGGAAGTAATCATGAAAGTATGTATTTAATACCTAAAATGTTAGTAGACATTTCTTTCAATATAAAATATAGAGTAGAATCACGTGGTTTAGTAGGAGCTAGTTTGGTTGCATATTTATTAGGAATAACAGAAGTAAATCCTTTACCCGCACATTATAGATGTTTAAAATGTGGACATACAATATTTTATAATCATAATACTAGTAGTTGCTTTGAGTTAGAAAATAAAAATTGTCCAAATTGTAGTGCTATTATGAAAAAAGATGGACATGATATTCCATATGCATCATTTCTAGGAGTAGAAGCATCAGTACTTCCAGATATTGATATTAACTTTTCAGATACTATATTAGAAACGATAAAAAAAGAAATAGAAAAGTTATTTGGAAAAAATAATGTATTTTATCCTGGAGTGATTGCCTACATCAATTATCAAAAAGTAGATTTATTAGTAGAACGATATTGTCATAGAAAAAAAATAGAATTAACTGAAGAAAAGAAAAAACAAATATTTCAAAAATTATTGAATGTAAAAAGTCAGATGGGTATTTATCCATGTGGAATTATTATACTTCCTAAAAATAGAAATATTACTGAATTTACACCAGTAGAAAAATGTGTAAAATCCATTATTACTCATTTTGATTATCATGATTTAAACAAAATTATTCCTAAATTTGATATATTAGGACATACTGATTTGACGATGTTAAAGGAAATAGAAAATTATAAAATTGATATTATGAATATTCCTTTTGGTGATAAACAAGTATTTGATTTATTTAGAAGTATAGAGTCATTAAAATTGCAAAAAAAGATAGATGTAGAAATTGGTACACTTGGTATATCAGAATTTTATTTGTGGAAAGGAATGAAGGAATTAAAAAAATTAAATATATTTCCGAAAAATTTTTCTGAATGTGTTAAAATATTAGGTTTATCTCATGGAACAGGAACTTGGGAAGGAAATACACTGGAATTACTCAAACAAGGAATTCCTTTAAAAGATGTAATTGGTCATAGAGAGGATATTATGAATAAATTATTAGAACATTCAGTTTCTTACATAGAAGCCTATGACATAATGGAATTTATTAGAAAAGGAAAATGTAAGAAAGAACTAGATATTTGGAATAGATATAAAATGCGAATGGAAGAAGTAGGAATTGAAGATTGGTATATAGATTCTTGTGAGAAAATAACTTATTTATTTCCAAAAGCGCATCACATTTCTTATATGATTAATATTTATCGCTTTATGTATGCGAAAATATATGAACCAGTTGCTTTTTATAAAGCATATTTTAAAGTTCATTCTAATGTAAATAAAGAATGGTTTTATAAAAGTTATGAAGAAGTAAAAAAAGTGTTAGAAAATAAAAATTATGTTTTTGATGAGGAACTAGTTATGCTAGAAGCATTTGCACGTGGCATAGATATGAAAAATATAGTAAGTTAATTGGAATAGAGTTTAAAAAAAGTTATACTAAATAAAAAAGGAGAATATATGAAAGTAAAAATTTTAAAAGGAACAAATCAAATAGGGGGATGTATTACTGAGATATTCAGTAATAGTGGAACAAAAATTATTATTGATTTTGGAGAAGATTTAGAAGAGACTAAAACGGAAATCCATATTGATGGGTTAACAGAGGGAATATCTAAATATAGTGGTGTATTTATTACACATAGTCATGGAGATCATATTGGATTAGTAGGACAAATCAATAAAGATATTCCATTATTTATTGAAAAAGAAAGTAAGAAAATTTATAATATTAGTTGTGATTTTATAAAAGATTCTATTCCAATTACTAGAGATACTACTTATTTTACTTTTGGAGAAAAAATAGAAATAGGTGACTTAACAGTTACTCCTTATCTAATAGATCATTCATCTTATAACTCTTGTATGTTTTTAATTGAAGGGGATGGAAAGAGAATTGTTCATACAGGAGATTATAGAAATCATGGTAGAAAAGGGAAGAATTTTGAGTCTACATTAAAAAAAATTGGTAAAATTGATTTACTCATTACAGAAGGAACTACATTTGGTAGAAATAATCAGAAATATAAAACAGAAGATGATTTATTAGAAGAAGCAAATTTGATATTTGAGCAATATCATCAAGTATTATTATTACAGTCATCTACAAATATAGATAGATTAGTGACTTTTTATAAGGCTAGTAATCATACAAAGAAATATTTTGTAGAAGATCTTTTTACAGCTACAATTACTTCTAATTTAAAAGATACAATACCAAGTCCTGAAACTCATTTTAATGTATCAGTATGGATTATGAATAAGTATTATAAAAAATCAAAAGAATTTCAAGAAAAGTATATTGTTCCTATGGAACAATATAAGAGAAACAAACCATTTCATCATGATTTTTGTATGATGATTAAGCAATCTATGTTAAAAGATATAAAAGAAAAATTATATGAAAAAGGCTTATTAAACAATGCTTGTGTAATTTATTCTATGTGGGATGGTTATTTAGAAGATGAGAAGATGAAAGATTTTATAGAAGAATTAAAAAATATGAATATAAAGTTTATAAAATTACATACTTCTGGTCATGCTGATATAAATGCAATGAAGAAGGTAGAAGAAGTGTTGAGTCCCAATAAGGTTATTTTAATTCATACTGAACATAAAGAAAAAGCAAATGAAGTTTTTAAGAGTGCTGTAGAGATTAGTGATAATGAAGAGATAGAAGTGTAAATATTCTGTCTTTTTATGTTATTCTGAGTGGTAATATAGTTATTATATTTCTGATTTGAAGTAAAATCTCCCATTTTTTTATCTGATCTTCTGCCCCAAAATTTTGTTCTAAATAAGTTTGGATATTGTTTTATATCATCAAATTTCTTAATCGCAATATTTTTAAGATCTAAAGTTTTTATTTTTATACTAATTCTTTTCTGACTGATTTTTAGTATTTTTACAATCTTAAGCGAACTATATCTTCCTGTAGATTCATTTTTTAGTATTTCATTTTCTAATTGTCTTTCATGAAATTTCTTTTGTAAAATTTGCGCTTTATTTTTTCATATATTTAAAAGCATTTACAAAATAATTTGCTTTTTTTAACTTTATTTACGTCAAATTACTTTGCGTGTCTATACTTTTTTACATAAAATGAATATTTATACCCAAATAGTTACAAAATAAAAAAGAAGAAAAAAATTGA
>CANSDD010000070.1 GCA_947645535.1 uncultured Mycoplasmatota bacterium | reverse complement strand
AATCAGAAGCATCTTTGATACAAGATTGTAAAGTATTAAGAGAAAAAGCATCATCTTTTAATTGTTTGGCAATATCAGAAGAAGAGCAAGATTCAGAGGTAATCATACCAAACATGATAGAAGGGATAATATTAGTTTGTGTCTTACGAATGCCAGGAACAGCATTTATAAGAAAAGTTTCAAAATTACTTGTAATATTAGGTTGACTATTATATAATTTATTCATACAGCATCAGCTACTTTCTATGGATAATTATATAGTAGCATAAAAAGGTGCTGTTTTTGCGTGATTTAAGAGACTTTTTATTAGAATAGTATAAAGTATCAACCTATGGTCATTTGAAAAACTGTCCGTAGGTAAGGAAAATACATGACTTTATTATGAGAGGAGGGTATAAAGTAACAATATAAAAAAACATGAGTCCGCTGGCAAATGACATGTGAAGGCTAAGACTCATTCCTCGACCACCAAATGGTATCTGTAGATACTACAAGAGGAGAATAAAATACATTTGGTAAGTTTGAAATGCAATTTTTACCTAAAATACTTATCAAATTATTAGAACGATTAAACCATGATTACAAATCGTTCTTTTTCTTTTACTTTCTAATATTTTATAGTATAATATTAAACAGAAAAGAGGTTTTAAATATGAGTTTAACGGCGGGAATTGTTGGGTTACCAAATGTAGGAAAATCCACATTATTTAATGCAATAACAAAGAAGAATATATTGGCTGCTAATTATCCTTTTGCAACAATAGATCCAAATGTTGGAGTAGTAACTGTTCCAGATATAAGACTAGAATATTTACAAAATTTATATGTGCCAGATAGTTTAGTACCAACAGCATTTGAATTTACTGATATAGCAGGATTAGTAAAAGGAGCTTCTAATGGTGAAGGATTAGGAAATAAATTTTTATCTCATATTAGAGAAGTAGATGCAATTGTAGAAGTTGTAAGATGCTTTAGTGATTCTAATATTATTCATGTAGAGAATAGTGTGGATCCTATTCGTGATATTGAGATTATAAATGTAGAATTGTTATTGGCTGATTTAGAAGTTATTGATAATAGAATTGGACGAATTGGAAAAAAAGCAGGAATGTCAAAAGATAAAGAAACGATTACTGAATATGCATTGTTAACAAAAATAAAAGAACAATTAGAAAAAAATGAACCAGTTAGAAAAATGGAATTTACAGAAGAAGAAAGTAAAATTATAAAACCTTTTAATTTACTAACTGGAAAACCTATTATATATATGGCAAATATTAATGAGAATGATTTAGGAAAAGAAGATAATGAATATGTTAAAAAAGTAAAAGAATATGCATCAAAAGAGGGAGCAGAAGTAATTACAGTAAGTGCAAAAGTAGAATCAGAATTAAGTGAATTAGAAGAGGAAGAGAAAAAAGAATTTTTAAAAGAACTTGGTATTGAAGAGAGCGGATTAGATCAGTTAATTAAGGCAACTTATTCTTTGCTTGGTTTAGCAACTTATTTTACAGCAGGAAGTGATGAATGCAGGGCATGGACTTTTAAAAAAGGAATGAAAGCACCAGAGTGTGCTGGTATTATTCATACAGATTTTGAGCGTGGATTTATTAGAGCTGAAATAATGAGCTACGAGGATTTACAACAATATGGTAGTGAAAAAGCAGTTAGAGAAGCAGGAAAAATGCGATTAGAAGGAAAAGAATATATTATGCAAGATGGAGATATTTGTCATTTTAGGTTTAATGTATAATCAAATTTCCTTTTAAAAAATTTCTTATTTTAGGTGGAAAAAATGAAAATATTAAAAATGAAAAATGATTATAATGGTTATAATATAAGACTTATTAGTGATGGAAAGATATTGGATATATGCCAAACAGGAAGTGATGTTGAGATGTTATGTAGATATGAAAATTTTGATATCATTTCAAATATCAGCTTTGATATATGCAGTAAAAATGAAGAATTATATAAAATATTTAATAAATTATATGAGAATATTATAACTGGAAATGTTTATGGACAACGTCAAGAGGATTCAGAGGCTTTAGAAAGAAACGAATACTATAAACTTTCTTCTTGGTATCAAAATAATGTAAAAGATGGCATTATTACTGTCTATTCAGATGTATATCCTATCAACTGTCCTAATATAGTAAGACTTAAAAAGTATGAAAATAAAATAGAACTTGATTTTGAACAAGTAGATGGCAGAGATTATGGTCAAGTAAAAGTTCCATATGTGATAACAATTGACATTCGACAGTCTGGTTCTAGACTATATGAATTTGCTTATCCTTGTCGCATATTACTTTCTGACTTACAAGCAATTGATGAATTTGGTAAAGTAAAAATCTTAAAATAAAAAAGTTTTTATTATAAAAAAATTGAATATAATGAATTGACTTTATAAATAAAGTAGGTTATAATCTATAACGAGTATGAAATTACTCCTTGCTTTTTTTAAAGCCAATAGACCATAAGGAGGTGTAAAAATGAGAAACTATGAAATTATGTTTATTGTTAAACCAACTTTAAGTGAAGATGAAATAAAAAAAGTTGCTGATAACTTTTCAGGAATTTTATCTTCAAATGGAGCTAAGGTAACAGAAACAAAAGAAATGGGTCAACGCGAATTAGCTTATGAAATCAAAGATTTTAAAAGTGGTTACTACTTTGTATTTAATGTAGAAGCAAATGATGATGTAGCAATTAAAGAATTTGATCGTTTAGCACTTATCAGCAATGATATTGTTCGTCATTTAATTACCAAAATAGAAAAGTAGAAAAGAGGTAGCTTATGAATCGTGTAATGTTAATAGGAAGATTAACAGGAAAACCAGAATTAAGATATACTGGATCAAACTTACCATTTGCTCGTTTTTCGTTAGCAGTAAATCGCAATTTTAGTAATGCTCAAGGAGAAAGGCAAACAGATTTTATAAGTATTATTGTTTGGAGAAAACAAGCAGAAAATGTATGTAATTTTTTAGATAAAGGTAGTTTGGTTTCAATAGAAGGAAGAATACAAACGGGAAGTTATGATGATAAAGATGGAAATAAGAGATATACAACAGATGTTGTTGCAGATTCTGTACAATTCTTAGAATCTAAATCACAAAATCAAAATAGAGTATCAAACTCTAATAGTAATGATGCAAGTCCTTATGATTATCAAAATGATTTCAATGGAGTAAGCAGTCCTATGAATGATATCAATGTAGATAATGATCCTTTTGCTGATTTTGGGGATAGTGTATCAATAGATGATAACTTCTTAGACTAAAAGGAGGAAAAATAATGGCTGAATTTTATAGAAAAAAGAAAAAGATTTGTCAAATGTGCGCAGGAAAAAGTGTTGATTATAAAGATGCTGAAATTATAAAAAAATATATTAGTAATGACAGAGGAAAAATTTTACCTAGAAGAATTACTGGAGCCTGTGCAAAACATCAAAGACATATCGCGAATGAAGTTAAGAAAGCACGTTTTATGGCTTTAATACCTTTTGTGAAATAAGACAATTTTGTCTTTTTTTATTGTTCAGAAGGTAATGTATTTTTGAAATATAGTTGTTGCTGTTATAATGTAAAATAAATGACAATAAAAGAAAACGTGTTTTTAGGCACGTTCTGATTCTCTTATAAAGTCATCTAATTCTCCATTTTCAAAGTAGATAGAATCTTCATATTTTTCTTGTTCTCTTACTGGAAGAAAAATAGAAAGTTTTGTTATTTTATATCCACATTTAGGACATTTATATTTAATAATACCGCAAGCATATTTTCCAACTGGAATATCTGCTTTTTTGTTTACTTTTATTAAATTTTTCTTGTAGTAATTCGCATCACTATGTGATGAATAATGTCCTACAGTCATTGGTAACATGTAAAGTTGTCTTTTTTTCTCTTCCATTTTGGTTTGACATTTTCTGCACCAATCATCATGAAATATTGAACCAATTTTTTTAAATAGTCCCATAATTATTTTACTTTCTTCTTCGCGTCTTCGATGACTTTGACCATCATATCAGCTTTAGAAATTCCAGTTAAAATATAATCAGTATCCATTCTCCAACGTTGATTAGATGTAAATGTATTTACTCTGACAGTAATTCCATCAACTTTGAATAGAAAACTAACACGACTACTTCCTTCTAGAAAACCAGCTCCACTTCTACCATCATCAACCCAAGCCTTTTCTATGCGACTAACTGGAAAAATTTGTTTCTCAAAAGGATTCCAGAAAAATAATAATGCCATATTTCCTTTGTTCGTATCGATAACAACCATGCAACCATCGCCATAGAAAGTCTGATTACGTGAGAATCCTTGTTCGTCTAATTCTTTTTCTAAAGCCTTTTTCTTTCTCTTAAAAAGAAATCTCCCTGCACAAATCCACCAAACCATAGAAAGAAGAGGGGGGCACATAAATAAAACAACTGCCATTGTTCCGCCATCTGGACAGATAAACATACCAAGTGTAAAACAAATCGCACATAATATAACAGGTCCAAAAATATAACCTAAAAGATAAACGAAATTAATTTTTTTGATTTTTTTATTTTCCATTTTTTAAACACTCCTTCATAAATAACTTATTTCCATTCTGCTTCTTTTTCTTTTTTAAAGGAGAAGAAAGATGGGAAAATACCAATCTTAGATCCTAATGTATGGAAAAGAGCAAAACAAATGATAACTGTAACTATTTGAACTACTAGTGATGGCATACTGACATAATCTTCTTCGTTTAATTTTCCGCCATTACCAAGCATATCAATATAGAAATCTTTTCTTGTTAATGGTTCTTTATATTCAATTTGATTGATAAAGTAAGTATCTTTTGATAAATCTTCATAAACAATACGTCCAACAGGTAAAATAGAATCCCCACTATAGATAGAATCTCCTGTACGTTGTACCGAATCTTCATTGATTAAAGCAGCAATTTTTTCTCCAGATGGAAGAGTAACAGCTTGTAAGTAGTGATTGTTATGATAGCCGCCACCTTTATTTCGATATTCTATACCAGGAGATATAATTGTAAAAGTTTCATGAGATAATAAATCTTCTACATTTTGTGCTCTAAAAAAGTTTTCATCAGCGATTCCACCAATATTTCCATCTTCTACAGTATGATCAGCGACATAAGAATTGTAATTTTTCTTTGCTAAATTTTCTGCTATTTTACCAGTACCCATACTAATGACAAATCCAAGTAATAAACAAATCCATATGTCAAATCGTAGATGATGATACCTCATAACTCACCTCCAATCAAAAAATTTATAAAAATATTATACTACTACTTTATGTAATTTGTCATAATATTTTGTGATAAGATTAATTTTTTTTAATTAAAAAATGTGTTAAAGTATTAGGTGATTGTTTATTTTCTACAATATCATAAATTAAATCTATAATTGGCATTTCTACATTACGATTTTTTGTAAGTTGATAGATAGATTGTAATGTATAAAGTCCTTCAATGGTGGTTTCATTTTTATATTGTTCTATTTCTTCTTTTGATTTTTTACTTCCTATTAAATATCCAAAAGAGAAATTTCTAGATTTTGAACTTGTACAAGTAAGAAGTAAATCTCCAAATCCAGCAAAAGATAAAATTGTTTTTTTATCTCCACCTAGTTTAAAAATAAGTTCTTTTATGTCATGTAATGATTCTGTAATAAACATTGCTTTTGTTGATTCAGGTAGGTTCATTCCTTCTAACATACCAGATGCGATTGCAATAACATTTTTTATAGAACCACATATTTCAATTCCAATAATATCTTCTGTTATACGTAGTTTAAAATAGTTATTTTCAAAAGCTTGTTTGATAATATGTGCAGTTACTTGATTTTTTGTTCCAAGAGAAAGTCCAATAGGGACTTCTTTAACAATATCTACAGCAAAAGAAGGACCAGAGATAACTGCTACATTTTTACTATCAATATATTTATTGATAACATCATGAACAAATAGACATGTATTGTTTTCAATTCCCTTACTCGCAATACATAAGTGTTGATTATCTTTAATGGCAGAAGTTAATTCTTTTGCTACATCGTCTACGAATGCAGCAGGAACTGCAATTACAATAAGTTCTGAACTTTCAATGGCTTTTTTCATATTACTTGTAAAGGATATACCTTCTGGAATGTGATAATTTGATAACTTTGGACTTATTCTGGTTTCTTTTAAAGTTTTAATTTCTTTCTCGAATTTTGACCACATTATAATTTCATTTTTATTTTTGTGTAATACACTAGCAAGAGCAATTCCATATGCCCCTGTACCTAAAATAGCTACTTTCATTTTTTTATCTCCTTTATTATATATTTATTATCTATATCATTATAGCACATTTCCAAAATAAATATGAAATTCAGTTAATTTTATGATAGTTAATAAAGATTGAGTAAGTATAAAGAATCTGATAAAATATAAATAGTGAAAATAGTGAGGAATGCAAGTATGAAGAAAAAAATTAATACACCTTTTGGAAAATTACAAGTAAAATTAAATAATCAACCGATAGATTTTAGAGTAATTAAAAAAATTTTACTATCAAAACAAAATAGGGAAAAAGATAAAAATATATTTTATTAGTATTGATACATCTAATATGAAGACAGGAGATGCATTTTTTGTGGTTTCACTGTTCCCATGTTAAAGTATGATGATGAATATAAAAACATCAAATTATTGACGATAGAAAATAAAAAATATTTTCTTAGTTTATGTGCATATAATGCAAATTCAAAAGAAAATTTTTGTAATTGTTATTTGAAAAAATATAATGATTATGGTTTTATATATAAAATAAATAAAGAATGTCAATCTAGAAATATTATAATTGCTGTTTGTTATAAAGAAAAAAATAAAAATGATAGAATGTATTTAATAAAAAATAGCACGTTATATGCAACAGTATTAGAAAATAATATACAATTAGAAGAACTAAAAAAGAAAATTGAAAATCCAAAAATGATGGAGATTTTAGAAAAGAAAAAACACTCTCAAATAAAGGAAACGATACTATTTATATCAATTTCAATTATTATATTACATTATATAGGATATAAAATAGAGGTAAAACCTTATTTGTTTGACTTAATTATTATTTTTACTAGTCTTTCTAAATTTTTGCCCGAAATGATAAAACAGAAAATAAAAAATGCATATATAATTATTAAAAGTTTATTTATGGTATTAGTTTCTTTTTCAATAGTAGGTTTAGGAATTTTGTTTTTTACTTATCTTGCAACCATATTTTTAGGGGATTCAATACTTATTTTTGCGGGAGTAGAAGAGGGTGATATACTTACAGGAATCGCATTTTTGGCTTTATCAGTATCTTGTTTTTATGGTAGTTTTAAAATTATTAATAAACTTTTTGGATATCCACAAGAAACCAAATTACAGAATGAATTTTCATTTTTATTTAATGTATTTCCGAAATATTTAAAAAAAGATATTTGTTTTATTCTAAAAAATACTGATATAAGTAAAAAAATAGAAATGAAAGAAAATATATTCGAGGATCAAGTTTGTTATGACATAATTAGTGAAGATATAAAATTACCATATCGAATAAATCTAAAAGAAATAGAAGAATTTGAAATTCAAAAATTAAATGCTCAGCAAAAACAAATTTTGTATTGTATCTACACAAGAAGTATAGATGGGTATATAAGAGAAAAATATATCAGAAAAATATTAGATGAGAAAATTGAGTATTGGGAAATTCCATTTCTTATAAAAATATGTGATGAATATATTATAGAAATATTAGAAGTAATTTATGAAAAACTAAAAAATAGAGATAATGAGGATATAGAAAATTTTTATAGAAATAATAAAAAACAAAGGAGGTGTGTCCAATGAAGGATATAAATAGTTTAGTACATACAAAATGGAATTGTAAATATCATATAGTATTTGCACCCAAATATAAAAGAAAGGTATTTTATCGGCAAAATAGATATGAAATAGGAAAAATATGAAATATAAGTATAAGAATAGACAATAGTGGTGTAGAGGATATTATGTAGATACAGTAGGAAAAATGAGAATGCAATCAAGAAGTATAGAGGGAATCAACTAAAAGAAGATATGAATGTAGAACAATTATCGATGGATAAAATGGATCCGTTCACGGGTGGCAAGAAATAAAAATTTGCAAGTGACAAATTGTGGACATGTTTTTAAGCGATGCCAGAATTTTAGCCTTATAGGTGTCAGAGAAAAAACATCAGTTTTACTGGTGGATATTTACTTTTGTTATAGTTTTTGAGTTAGTAAATAATAAAAAGAGAAATGTTATCAAAATAAAAATAGATAATGAAAATCTGTTAAGGAAATATTAAAAATCTGTAAGAAAAATACTTACAGATTTTTAATATTATTGATTTTACAAATAAAATAATATGTATATAATATCAGACTGGATTTGCCTTAATGATTTGTGTTGTCTTTCTAAAAAGGAGGACATAGTATGATAAAGATGAAAAATTTAGTATCAATTTTAATTGAAATAATATTTTCACTTTTAGCGATCATTATGATTC
>CANSDD010000069.1 GCA_947645535.1 uncultured Mycoplasmatota bacterium | reverse complement strand
TCATTGATAAATGGATTAAATAACATTTCTAATTCTTTTGTAAATCTAATTAACTTTTCATCAAGTATTTCAGAATAATCATATTTTTTATAATCAATATTCCTTTAAATCATACATAACAACACAAATTACATCTTGAAGTTCATAATCACTAATAGAAATTTCACTATATACTTCATAAATAGCATATTCAATATAATAAGGATTATAATTGTCTTCTGTTCACCTTATAATTTTACAAAATTCTTTTCATATCATAACGAATCAATTTCTTAGTTTCGATATTTTCCATATTACATTCCCTTTTCTAAAAAATATCATCAAAATCATCATATTCTGCTAATGATTCTAGAAATGTATCCATATTATCTTTTATTTCTTCACATAATTCTTTATAATCCTCTTTACTGACATAATTTTTTTCACTCATACATTCATAAAACTTTTTAATACTTGCTGCATTTTCTTTAATAGATGTTTTTGAGGACCATAAACATTTTCTTATAAACCAATCATCTAAAAACATAAATGCCATTCCTATTCCATCCTCCATTTTAGTAATTTCATAATAATTTAAATAATCATTAATATACAAATCGATATTACTTAAATGTTTTCTTATCGTTTTATCACTTAAATTCTTTTCTGCTAACCATTGTTCAAACTCCCCCATATATTTTTCATTTCTTTTTCTATTTTGTTCTAATTCTAATTTATAATTTTCCATGAATTACACCTACTTTAGTTCTTTCACTATATCACTTATAACATCTATAATCCTATCTTTATTGTTTTCTTGATAAGCAGAATACTTTTCTGATACTAATAATTCTTTTATACCAAATAATTCATCTACATTCACTTTTGATAACTTACTTAATCTTACACTACTAATCTTTTTCTTAGAAATACAATTTTGATAATCCATTTCATCATAACATATTAGTTCTAACTTATCTTGATACTTTTCTTTTAACTTTTGTGCAATCAATAACCCTTCAGGATCAAAATCACCATTATAATATAAATTGCTCCCACTATCTACTAACTTATCTAAAAGTAAATATACGCTCAAATTGATAAAACCACCAGATACTACAACAGTAACATCCAAATTTCTCATTAAAACTTCTGTTAAAATAGATGGATTTTCAAAAATAAATACCTTTCCGCCTTTAGAATTAAACCATTTAGTTGTCATAATATTTTGAATATTTAATAAAAGTGACTCTCTATTTTTGGCAAAACCATTGATATATTCTTTATTAGAAAGTAAATTATAAGTAATTACATAATTAGATAAATTATCTATTTCAATATGATACTTCGATAACAACATAATTTTATCTTCCCTTGATTTAGGAAATTCTCCTTTATCAATATAAGATAAAGCGTAAAAGAAAAGAGTACTATGGCTACTATCAATATCCAAATAATGAGGATCTTTCGTATAAAAAGATGCATAAATTGGTAACAATACTCTTTTCTCTGGCAAGTGATCAATCAATGAAATAATATTCACTAACTCCTTATTAAGCTCTTTTTTATTCTTATGATATCTCTGCAAAATAAGTTTATAAGGCACAATTTTATTTGTTACAACTTCTTTTAACCAAATACTTCCAAGAGAATTTTTCTGAATAATGTTGGCATAAAAAGCCTCTTCTTCCTCTATCCACATCTCTTTTTTCTCTTTGTTTGTTACTAACGAAACACCTAAATACTCTTCTACTAATACTCCAATATCAAAATCTTCAAATTTAGAATTCTGCATTACTTTCATAAATTTTTTGATAGAAAAATTAACACTATCCCCAACATTATAAAATTCACCAAATAATCTTGATAAAGCACTGACTTCATCTTCAGTTAAATTATCTAACTTCACCACACCAGAAAATTTCGATAATGACTGATATTTGGAATAAAGTCCTTTTATAAACCTATCAAAACCGTCTTTTGATTTAAAATACCTTGTATACTCATGCATTTTCTAACTCCTGATTATATTCTTTTCTATTATTGATTATTTCTTTATATTTACCATTCCAACGATATCTCTCTACTGTTACTACGCTAGAATTTCTTGGTCTAATGAGTTCACAAATCGATAAATCATCAATAGTATCATAATCTCCCCATAATACCTGTGAATTGATAACAAAATCAATATCCAAATATTTTAAAATTCCAAACATTTCTCTAATATTATCTTCATCTACTCCAGCAAAAGCTTCATCTAAAGCAATAATACGAAGAGCATCTTCACGTGCCAAATTAAGCTTTGCATAACAACTTGCAAATAATGGAATATACATACTTTTTGCACGTTCTCCACCACTAAACTTAGAAAATACCTTGTCCGTTAATGACTTTAACGTATCTCCCTTTCGTTGGTACAATAATTCAAACGTAAACCAGCTTCGATAATCCAATACTTCCTCTATAATCTTATAAAAAGATATATAAGAATCTTGATATAACTCTTCGGCTTTCTTAATCTTACTTCTAAAATGATTCGTTAATTTTTCTGAATCACTTTCTTTCAGCATTTTAGGATCCATCTTTAAAATTCGAACAAGCTCTTTTGTATCAATTTCTCCTTCATAATCTGCTGAAATACTTTTCCAAACTAGCTTAAAGCTTAATGCACTATTTTCTTGCATCTCTGACATAATATTATTGATTTTAACTACCCATTCATTAGAAGAATCAATTCTTTTTCTAATCTTATCTCCTACTGTATTTAACAAAATATCCTCAAACAAATGTCTATCCTGTTTGCTAATTAAAAGCTTATTATTCTCAATATCATCCTCTAACTTCTTTGATAATTCAATAATATTTAATTTAAATCCTTGATACATCGCTGTTACATCAGCACGCATCCCTGTTTCATAAATATTTTTCTCTTCTTCTACATTCGTATTATAATCTGCAAATAACGTTATATTTCTAAGAGAATAATCATTTAAATCTAAACTGTAATGATTATAAGAAGATAAAAAGTTTGTAAATGCATCACTTAAAGATACTTCTTTTCTACTACTTCCTTCTTTCATAATCTCTCTTACTGTTTTATCAATATCAACAATTTCTTCTTCATAAATATAATGTAACTTATATTCTCTTAAGAAAATTTCCTTATAAATTTCAAGTTCTCTTTCTTTCTTATTAAAATCACTTGTTAGTCTTTCTGTTTCTAATTCCTTATGTTCAATATCTTTTCCAAGCCCCGAACACTCTCCAATAAGAACTTCTTTTTCTTGACCCAAATTTCTTAAGCTTTCTTCTATTTTTAAAAGCCTCTCCTTTTGATCTTTATACTCTTTTGTTTCTAATAACTCATTAATTGCATCCCTTGCAGCAACATTCACTTTATATTCTTTTTCTTTTTCGTTTTTATCAGCACTCAAATATTCTATACTACTAATAATACTATCTAAATTTTCCTTATGACTATTGTATAATTCCATTTTCATTAAGTATGCATTATGAATATTCTCTAATTTTCTTACATCTTCTTTCATACTAGAAACAATTAAAGATACTTCTTTATAAGTTGCTAGATTAAGTGGTATATACAGTCCTTGTTTCTTTTCAGCCATTTTCTCCTTTACAATTTTCAATTTATCATCTATTTCATGTAAAGTATCCTCTAATTCTTTTTGTCTTTGATCATTATTAGCAAGTCTGATTTCAAAATCTTTTATTTTATCCACAATCATATTAATATTTTGATTAGATGGAAACTCCATTTCTATTTTGATATTTTCAATCTTATTATTACCTTCTGAAATTAAATTTTCAATATTTGATATTTCTTTTGTTAACAATTCTATTTTATCTTCTAATTCTTTTAACTTTTTATTTTTAAGTTCTATTCTCTTCAAATAACCAATATAGTTTTGAACATAATCCTTATCAGCAATAGAAGATAATACATCAACTTTAGAAATTCCATTTTCTCCTACCCATAATAAATCATTTTTATCTATACTAATAGATTCCAATATTTCTTCTACATATTCTTTTTTAATAGAAATAGTATCATCTAATTTCACAATAAAATACTTTAGTAAATTGTTCTTTTTCTTTGTACTTTTCGTTAAATATAACAACTCTGAATTTAGTTTTGATACTTTTTCAATATCCTCTTCCTTAATTACTTTGGCATTCAAAATATTCAAATCTAATAAAGAAGATTCAATATTATTCTTTATTTTTTCATCGATTCCATCTTTAAATTCTATGCATTTATAAAGAGGAATACTTTCAATATGATTTTCTAATAAAATGTTATCAGTTTCTTCATTTAAAGAAGGTAATTCTATATCTTTTGCATCTTTTAAAGTTTGATACTCTTTGGCAAGTATATTTAATTCTTCTTTTCTACTATCCCTTTTACTCTCTAACTTTAGATTATTCCCCATTATATCATGAATTACTTCTCTAGCATAATCAAGGTATAACGACTTCGCAGTTTCATAATTTTGATTCGAATAATCATTCATAAGCTCAAAAATATGTTTCTTGGTTATTTCATCTAACGTTAACTCTTTATGATGATTTACCTTATTGATAAAATCTTCTTCCCAAGCCATAATACTTTCATTTAAACTTTTTTCAGCATTTCCTATATCATGTTCTAATTCTTTATATTCTTTAGATAATCTCTCAAACTCAACACGAATACTTTCGCTTTCTAACAATATTTTCTCTTCCTCTTCTAATAAAGACACCATCTGATTTATTTTCTCAGAATACCTTCGTAAAGACATAAAAATACTTTCAAATGACATTTTCTCATCAATATGTTCACTTAATTCATCCACAAAAAAGACAATTTCATCAAAATAACTCTCTTCTGATAATGCTTTTAAATCTATCCCTGACTCTTCTAATTCTTTCTTTAATTTATAAACTTCATTCTCTACTTGATTCATTTTATTGCGTAAATCAATTTCTTCTTCTTTTTTATGATCAATATTAAATGTGATTTCTTTTATCTTTTCTTCTAATACATGAATAGATTGATTTAATTCTCCAAGAGATTCGATTTTATTTTTTAAATCCTGATTATCTAATTGTCTTTTATTTTCTGAAAAGACTGCAATATCATCTATTACTTTTTGATAGCGTTCATTTTTGCCTGTTAATTTTTCTTTTAAGTTTTGAACCTCTTTTTCTAAATCACCTACTGTATTTTTCAACTCTTTATATTCATTATTTACTTTCTGATAACTTCTCGCTTTTGTTAATAATAAAATTTCATTATAATTACGATACACTTTTAAAAAGTCTTTTAATGCTTTTGAATTTTTCTCTAAAGTTTCTACTTGTTCTTTTGTTTTATTCATCTGTTCAATCGCCTCAGAAAGTGGTCTTAAATCTTCCTCAGTAAGAGGTTGTAATACTGTATTTAATACATTGATTAAATTAGTTGGCTTATAATCTTTTGATAACTTATTACTTCTAAGTTGCAATAACAATTTAATAAATTCATCATACGTATCTAAATTAGGAAAACCAAATAACAAACGATTTACCATAGCCTTATAATCTCTAGCAGTATCAGTAAACTCATTTACACTTCCCAGTCTAGACTTTAATTCATTTTTAGAAAGTGGAATTTTATTCGTTACATCTTTATAAAGATAAAAATCTTTCCCTATTCTTTTTCCATCTTTTAAACAAAATCCCCAAGATTCTGTAGGCTTTCCTTTTCTTCCACGAAATCCAAGCCCAATTGTTACATATTTTCCGTCCTTTTCATTAAGAGTTTCCATATAAAGATAAGCAGTTGATTCTTCTTTTTGAATAGAATCAGAATCTCCAATAATATAATCTTCAATCTTTCTTTCCTTTGAACCAAATGGATCTAATCTATCTGGGCTTTTATTTCCATCTAATATTAATGGAATAAAAGACTGCATTGTAACAGATTTTCCACTTCCATTTGTTCCTCTTAATATTAGTTTTCCACCATAAAAATCATATTCTTCTTCATCATATAACCAAAAATTTAATAGTCCTATTTTCGTAATTTTAAATCTCACTTTCTTCACCTCCAAATAAATTTAATTGTTCTTCTGTATCTCTAGGAATATATCCAATCATTTTTGATACCATTGGATAGATATTATATCCTAAATCATATTCTCTAATAAAATCATATTCTTTCATATAAGAAATCACTTCATCAATAAACTTCTCTTGCACCATTTCTCTATAATTTTTACTAAAATAAGGTGCATACTCTTTTCTTGTCTCTTTAATAATACGATAAAAATGTTCTTTTGAAATAAAAATCACTTCATTTTCTCCTAACTGAATTTCTTCCTTTGATACACTATCTAAAATACTAGCATTAATAAGTAATACAATATCTGTGATTGCTTTACTATTTGGAAAATCAAATTTTTCTTTTGCATCTTCCTCAAATAATACTACTGCCATATTTTTAGTAAGCTCCAATTCTCCCTTTGTATATTTTGATAACTCACTACTGATATTTCCTCTAAAGCGTTTTAAATAATCTAATTCAAACTCTGTTAAATCTTCTTTGTAAGCTACTAAAGAATACAATAGATGACGATAAACTCGATATCTTCTAACATCTCCTATGTTTTCATTTTGATCATTAAATTCATCATTAACATAATCTGTTAAATCGTTATACTCTAAAATGTTATTTTTAAATTCTCTGACATAAAAATTAGAAATACCAGTTGTTTCATATAGTGCTTCTGCTTTTGCATCTTCTGTAAAAGTATTTTTTTCTTCTACTACTTTAATGATATTTCTTTCACTTAAATGTTTAATGACATTCACAAAACATTTTCTATGATGCATAATATCCCAATTTGGTACCGTATCTAATTCTAAGGTTGTTGCAGTATTCACAATAAAATCTGTTAAGCTAGATAAAATAAACTGTTCTAATTTTGGTTTATCTTCTAAATAAAGTAGAATAATAAATAAAATGGTATATTCTATTTTATTTGTAAAAGAGGAAATACCCATATAAGATTTTGGTAGTGCTGGAATTTTCTCTAATTTGATAAATCTATCATTTACAAGTAATCTACTTCCTAATTTATCACGAATAAAATCTTTATAATAATCCAAGTTATTTTTAATATCAAAATATTGTTTACCATTCGTTTCTTTTACACACCAATAATGATTTAATAAATATTCTAATGTATCCATTTATATTTCACCTGCAAATTCTATTTCTACACTATCCATGAAAAAAATTCCATCTGGAGAAGTGATTCTACATTTGCCATCTTTCTTTATAATATTGTAAGTAAGTCCAAACTCAGTTTCTTTGTTACTTGATGAAGATAATAATTTTTGAATGTATCGTCTTTCTACTTTTGAAAGTTCTATTTCTTTTGAGAGTGTTATTTTCTTATCTTTGATTAAATGTTTTAATATTTGTTTATTTTGTTCTTGTTCCAATCTATATTCTTCTAATAATTTTTGCTTTTCATATGTTTTATCTATAATTGGTTGGAAGACTGTTTTGGCTTTTCTAATTTTAGAACGAGATGCCAATAAGATTTCAATTGGAGAAATATCATATGTATTTGCAATAACATCTGTATTTAAATTAGAATTACCTGTAAAATGTCTTACTTCTTCTATTCCAAATACAACTGAAGCATATTTATGACATTCTTCAATATTCTCTAATTTGTCAAATAGTTTGCATAAATGTTTATATTCTTCTCTTCTATTTGTCATATTGCCATGAAGTTCTACTAATGAACTCGCGTATTTTGTTATTTTTACAATAATATTATCAGTTGTATTCATTAGTTTTTCGCCTTCACTTAAACTAGTTGAAGTACCAATAAACCATTTAAAAATATTATTTATTTTTCCTAAATTTACTTCTTTTAAATGTTCAAAATCAAAGTTACTATTGAAAATAGGTGTTTTTTTATAGTAATTATTTAATTTGTTTAAAAAATCTAAGATATGATTTTCTGTAATATTAGAAATACTATCTTTAATATAATAAATATTTTTCTGGTATCCTCTTACAAACTCTCTTAAATATTTAATAATCTCATTTTTAAATTGTAAGAATAGTACACTTTGTAATAATTCTTCTGATTTAGGTTCGTTAAATTTCTTTAAAAAATCTTGATAATTTTGATTTAATTTTGTAAAATCTTCGTTTAAATCAGTCCATAAATCATTAATTTCTTCATCAGTAAGCATATTTTCTTCTTCTAATTTAGAAATAGATATACGAAGCCTATCAAATAATTTTGGTTCTAGAGAAGATGTTTTTATTTCCATTTCTTCTAAAGTCAATGTAAGTCTTTCTATCTCGGTTGCATATTCTGTTAATTGATATCTAAATTTTTTATTTTTAAATTCTTCAATTGAAGTTGCATTCTTTGTATCTTGCATTTTAGATAAGCTCATCCATTCAGTTAATGTTTCTAAATCTCTTTCACAGTCCTCAATCGTATAACTATTAAATAATTCATTTTCTTTTAGTTCATTAAATACATCTTCTTTATATAACCAATATTCTAATTGTTCATAATGCCTAAAAAAACATCTCATAATTGGTCTATAGCGATAAGAGTTTTCTGTACTTAAATATTTAGTTTCTGATATTTGTTTTGTCAATTTTTCATATACTTCCATAGCTTTCCTCTTTCTTACAGTTATCATAACATAGATTTTATATATTTACAAAAAAAATAGGAAAAAATTGGTATTTTAATTTCAGCACTTTAAAAAATTAACATATTTAATGCATGTTAATTTTTTTTGATAAAATTTAAAGAGT
>CANSDD010000068.1 GCA_947645535.1 uncultured Mycoplasmatota bacterium | reverse complement strand
ATATGAAGTTTCCTTCATCTATATACATTATAACAGAGTTATTTTTTTCTGTCAATCTTTGAAATATTTTATTTGGAAAACAGTTTCATGTTTATCTGATTTTGCACTTACTACTCCATTATTATTTTCAATAATTGTTTTAGAAAGCGCTAAACCAATACCTATACTATTATCACCCCTATTAGACCCTTTATAAAAACGATTCCAAATAAAAGGTAATTCTTTTTCTTTTATTCCTTCTCCATAATCCTTAATTATAATAGAAACATACATTGGATTACTTTCTATTTTTATATTTACTTTTCCATTTTGATTAGAATATTCTACACTATTTTTTAAAATATTAGTAACTGCTTCTATTTGCCAAGCTTCGTCTACAAAAATTTTACTATCTTGATTGATTTCTTTTTCTATGATAATATTTTTCAAATCACATAATGCACTTACATTTTCTATTGCTTTTTCTACTATTTGATTTGCACTTACTTCTTTTTTTAAAAAAGTTACAGTATTAGAATCTAATTTTGATAATTTCAATAGATTCTTAATTAAAAATTCAATATTAGTAATTTCTCTTTTTATATCATGGAGAAATTCTTCTCTTTTTTCTTGTTTCATATCTGGATTATCAATCATATTATCTAACATGATTAAAATAGAAGTTAAAGGTGTTTTTAATTGATGAGAAATATCCGATAAAGAATCTTTTAATTCTCTTTTATCTTTGATAGAGTTTTCTGCCTCTTCTTTTAACATTAGTGTTGTTTTATAAATTTCATTTTTTAAAATAGAAAGTTCATCTTCTGATATAGTACTAATAGATAAAAGATAATTTTTACTGTTAATTTGTTCAATCAATTTTGTAATTTCTTCTAATTCATTATCTCTCTCTTTATTATACTTACAAAAAGTTTTTATAATAATAAAGATAATCATTCCAAAAAATAAGAGATTGAGCGGAATACTCCATAAAAAGTAATCATCATTTTCTACAATAAGAGACTCTTTTTTTATATTTATCCCATACTTATCTACAAAGCTTTCTTCTATTTTTGGACTATTTAATATTTCTATTAGTTCATTTTCAGTAATATTTGGATATTCTTCTTGTACTTTTACTAATATTGCATTTATTTTTTGATTACTATTTTTCTTATAAATATCATAAAGCTGATATTGAAAAAAAAGAAATAAAAGAAGAAATAATAATATCAATATACTAACTTTTATATTATATTGTTTCCATTGTTCCTTATTTTTCATCTTTATCAATCCTATACCCTATTCCTTTGATTGTTATAATAATATTACTTTTTAATTTTTCTCTTATTCTTTTTAAATAAACAGTTATTGTATGATCATCTACTTCATTTCCTGTCCATTTCCATATATTATCTAATATTGTTATTCGAGAAACAACTTTTCCAATATTTAAAAATAATAAGTGTAATAACTTTAATTCTAAACTAGTAAGTTCTATTTCTATTCCCTTTTTATAAACAATCATTTTTTCCATATCAAATGTAATATCTTTTACTTTTATTATATTATTTTGAAAGCGAAGTAAAATTTTAGAAATACGCACTAATAATTCTTTCGTAGAAAATGGTTTGGTTATATAATCTTCAGCCCCCATTAAAAGTCCTTTGATAATATCCTCTTCCTCATCTTTTGCTGTTAAAAATAAAGTAGGAATATTTTTATTTTGAATCTGATTCTGATAAAGTGAAAAACCATTTCCATCAGGCAATAAAACATCCAAAATAATGAAATCTACTTTATTATGTTCTAAAAACACAATTGTACTATTTACATCTTTTCTAACAGTTACTTCATATCCATTTTCTTTTAAAGAAAATTCTAATCCTTTTATAATACTTTCATTATCTTCTACTAATAAAATTTTCATACTTTCTTCCTTTCTTTTTATAGTATAACACATCATTCAAAGAATAAGCCATCGATATTTTTCTTTCATTTTTATAATTATAATAGAGAAAATATGTGTTACTACTATTATAACAATTATATAAGCCATATGAATTTCCTATAAAAATAATCATAGGATGAATCAAATAATAACTAAGTGGAACATAAGATAGTAAAATATTATTATTTAAACGATCTGTATCATGTAATAAAAGCACTTCAAATGTGAAAAAGAAAAAACAAATACTCAATTTTACAAAACATTTTTTTGAATAAAGATATTCTAATTCCATATTATATCCAAGGTACTACATAAAACAAAAAATAAAAAATTCCTGGTTGTAAAAAAGATATGAAAATAAGTAGATGGTAATATGTCATAATAACTTTCAGGTGCTCCAAATAGTAATAATACAAAAGAAATAACCAAAAGAAAAATAATCGAAAACTTTTTCTTCTTTTTTGATAAAACCAAAAGGGAGCATAAAAGAGCTAGAAAATAGCACAAATGATAGTAAAATCTCATATAGCTTAATATCAAAAACAAAATAATTGAAGATAATAAAATAACAATTGGAAGAATATAATCTTCCCTCTTCTTTTCTTTTTTAGCTACAAAATATCCAGTAATTAAGAAAAGGATTGGAACACCAATTTTTGTGATAATATTATTAATGCTAAATCAAGTTGAGCTGAAGCGGAAATAAAAAGTCTTATGTGTAAAATAATTACAAAAATAGAACATAGATATTTTAAAACATTTAAATTTTGATACTGCATTTCCTCTTTTAAATAATTTTTATCTAATTTATATTGAGTCAAAATTAATAAAATACTGAAAAGGAGAATTATAAGAAGTATTATCATTGTATTTACATAATGTTTTTCTATCTGAAGTACATTATGCTTCTTAAGAAATAATACAAGTATTGAAAAGATTAAAACAATCATTATTTTACTTTTTACCTTCATATTCCCTATTCTTTCCTAATCGCATCTATATATTTTCTTTTCGAATCGTTTCTATTATATTTTGTTTTTGAATCTTAGAGGAAGAATAATGCATCACCATAAAAACAAATAAGAAAACAAAGATAAGCGTGAATAAAATAGTCTGATAAGGAAGGAAAAATTCTTTATGTAAGAAATAAGAATTAACAATATAAATTCCTACAATTCCAAGCAAATTACCAAATAGAAATGATTTTAAGGTATAGAAAATAATTTCTAAATTTATCATTCTATTAAATTCTTTCTTTGTCATTCCAATACTTTTTAAAGTCGCAAATTCACTTTGACGAAATTTAACATTAGAAGTAATGGTATTTAAAATATTAAGCATTCCAATAAAGCTAATCATCAAAATAAAACTATATAAGAACAATTCAAATACATGAAAAATAGATTTTTCTCGTTTCAATTCTGCCTCTAAATTATGAACTTCTATTTTAGGATTTATATTTAGAATATCTTCTACTATTTGGTATGGATTTTCAGAATCGAATGTCATAGAGTGTAACATAAAATTCATATGAGGATAATCAGATAATGCTACTACTAAAGTTCTTCCTCTTTCAAAAGATGGTATTCCTAATGGTTCTTTTGATGTTATTTTTCCAACTTCTATTGCCATTTCTTTTCCATGATAAATCCCCTTAATAGTATCATTCTCTTCATATGTATAATCTCTATTACTATCTTTTAACTCAACTAAAATTCCTTTTCCTTTCATATTTTTATTATCAAGATTTAATTCTCTTAAATAGGCCTTATAAGTATTATCGTCTAAAGCAGTAAGATTCAAACGAATATGTGCATTCTCACAAATTTTATCTCTATTTTTCCAAGTACAATTATCTCCATGTATAGTCGAATAATTTGAATTTTGTATAATTTTACTCAAATCATAAATTTCCAAATATCCATCAGATTTATTTTCACTTTTTCCAATATATCCACTTTTATATGCTGAATATTTGGTTTTAATATTTGATAAATGATTTAACTTTTCTAATTCTGTATCTTTTAAATATTCTAACTGAGAAATCGCAACATTATAATTTTCAATACGAAATTTTTCTTTTGCTTCATTTAAGGCACTTGTGATAAGACTATTAGAAAGAATAAATGAAAAAGTGCAAATGGTAAGAGATACGACAGTAGCACGATATTTTCGTTTACTTCTCTTTAAATTTTTATAGGCAATGACTCCTCCATTTTGAAAATATTTTTTAATCCATTTAGGAGTTTTTACATTTTTAGATTTTCTCTCTTCACTATTTTTAAGTACTTCTATTGGAGTAATTCGTTTTACTTTTCTTAAAGCCGTAAGAGATGAAAAATAAATTGTTGCAATACTTAAAAAAGTAGCTAAAACAATTGGAAATAATGAAATGTGTACATTAATTGTTCGAATTGTTTCTAAATAGTATTCACCAATAATTGTATTAATTCCAAAAATCAAAAGATAAATCGCCATAATTCCGAATAATATTCCAAACGGAATTCCGATAATTCCTAGTAAAACGCCTTCTATGATAACACTTTTTTTTATTTGTTTTTTCGTTGCTCCTACACTATTTAACATTCCATATAATTTCATTTTTTCTGTTAAAGAAATTAAAAATGCATTTTTAATACAATAGATACTCATAATGGTAATAATAAATAATATGATAGAACAAAATCCTATTATCATTTTTACAGTTACATCTTCTATATCAAATGTTTGCGTTAAAATTAAATTATCATTTGTAGAAATAGAGCAATAATTAGTATCTTTATAATAATTACTACATAATGAAGAAGATATTTCTTTATAATTTTTTAGATTTTTTAGTGTGAGATAGGCGCCTACACTTGCAAAGCCTTTAGTTTTACCAGAAATGGCATAAAATGAAGTTTCTCCTCTTCCTTTTTCAATTACACCAACGATTTTATAAGTTTTTGGAACTAAAATTTCATTTTCTTCTGCTTTTCCATCTAAATATTCACTTTTCATAGCTTGATTTACATCAATTGTGATTGTATCTCCTATTTGATAATCTGTTTCTTTTAAAAGGTAATGACTAATCAAAAGTTCATCCTCTTTTTCTGGATATTTACCAATATCAACTACAAAACCTAAGTTTTTAGCTACTTCTTCCTCCATAGAAGAAATAAAAAAATCCCATTCACCACTTGTTTTTAGTACTACCTTTCCTTTTCCTATATAATAAACTGGATTTACTGTTTTAATATCTCGATTTAACTTTAAAGAAGCAATATCATGTTCTTCTATTTCTTCTAATCTGATATGATAATTACCAAAATTATTTTTAATCATATCAATTTCAGTTTGATAAAGACTAGAAAATAAAAATAATACAGTAGAAATAAGCATAGTCGCAAGGGTAATACCAAGAATAGTCCCAAATGTTCTTTTTTTATTTAGCTTTAAATTTTCTATTGTTATTTTTGTTAGAGTATTCATATTTATTCCCCCTCTACTATTTTTCCGTCCTCTATTTTGATAATACGGTCTGCATAAGCAGCAATTTCTAAGTTATGAGTTATCATAATAATTGTTTGTTTATATTCTTTATTTGATTTCTTTAGTAAATGAACAATTTCGTCACTTGCTTTTGAATCTAAGTTTCCTGTTGGTTCGTCTGCTAGAATAATGGCTGGACTAGTAATCAAGGCTCTTCCAATACTTGCTCTTTGTTGCTCTCCTCCAGATAATTCATTTGGTAAATGATTTCTTCTTTCCATTAATCCTAATAATTCTAACATATTATTTATTTTTTCCTTATCAATCTTATGATTATCTAAATCAAGTGGAAGAGTAATATTTTCTTCTACATTTAATATTGGAATTAAATTATAGAATTGATAAATGAGTCCTACTTGCCTTCTCCTAAAAATAGCAAGTTTATCGTCATCATACTGATAAATATCTTCTCCATCAATATAAACCTTTCCATTTGTTGGTCTATCTACTCCTCCAATTAAGTGCAGTAGTGTTGATTTTCCTGAGCCACTTGCCCCTACAATAGCGATAAACTCTCCTTTTTCCACTTTAAAAGAAACATTAGATAAAGCAATTACTTTATTATTATCTTTTCCATAAATTTTCGTTAAATTTTCTACTTTTAATATTTCCATAAAACATCTCCTTATGAATGTATTATAATATAGATAAAGTTACAAGTAAGTTACAAAAAAAGAAAAAACTTGAAATTATTTCAGTTTTCTATTTTTCTTGTAACAATTTGATATTCATCTTCATATATCATATTGAATTTATGTTAAGGTTTTTAGACACATTTTGTTAGATAAATTTATTCCAATTCTTCTATCAATTTAGGCAGTGATGGATTTTCTCGACATAAAATCAAATACTGGTGCAAGTCATTTCCTTGATATAATTCTCGTATTTTTGATAAGGCGGTGAGGCACAAGAAATTATAAAAGTAATCAATAATTATTTAGATTTATTAGATGATTATGATTATAAATGAGTTACTAAACCAAAAAGAACTAAAAATGGTAAAATAGTTACTTATGATGATTGTAAAACTATCATAAATAAATTAAAAGATTTAAAACTTTTTTACTGTTTCTGATACTGATTATTTAACCAAAAAAAATCTTCATTGATAAAATCACAAACAAATATATTGCGATTATAACAATTAAAATCACGAAGAATATTTGGCATATTAATATTTGTAAGTACAATCACACATGAAAAATGCAACTCCATTAACACATAATACTCTCGTTCACGATTTAATATAATATGCCGATTATCTTTTGAAATAATGTTTTTTGTATATTTTCCTTTAAAATAACGATTTAATAGTGATACATCAAACGTTTGACATAGTGCATCATAAAGAGAAAGTCCATAACTAAAATCTTGTTTTTTTATTTTCCATAAATTTTCTAATGTTTTATATAAAACAAAACTATTATTTTTATAGACTTCATAGAAATCTTTGCGAATTGTAAATAGATAATATTTTCTCATGATATCACCAAGCTAATCGTATCAAAAAAAAAATCACTATTTTGTCGAAAATAATGACTATCTAACATTCATGGCAATATTTGTACGATATTCTACTCCTTTTTCATCCTCAAATTTTTCAGTAGTTAAGGAGCCCGCGTAGGTTACTCCTAACACGATTACGATAAATAAAACCATTCCCTTACTTTTTAACATTTCTCTCATATTATCTTTCCTCCTTCTGACATTATTATCATATCACGAACTTTCGTTCGTATCAATGGCATTTCCAAACGTTTGTTTGACTTTTCTTAGAATGTATGTTATACTTTACACATAGTGTAAAAGGAGGTCTTACATGGAAGAATTAACAAAACGTCAAGAAGAAATTTTAAACTTTATAAAAGAATATATTGTTGCGCATGGATATCCACCAACAATTAGAGAAATATGCAAAGCAATGGATGTCTCATCACCAGCTACAGTACATGCCCATTTAAATAATTTAGAAGCAAAAGGATTTATTAAAAAAGAAGATACCAAAAATAGAGCAATTGAATTACTTGTACCAAATGAGTTTGCACAAAAAGATCCAGAAGTTATTGAAGTGCCGTTACTAGGAAAAATTACAGCTGGAAGTCCAATTGAAGCAATTGAAAGACCAAATGAATTCTTTTCATTACCTGCTTATTTAATTCCTAGAAACAAAGAAGTATTTACATTACTTGTTAGCGGAACTAGTATGATTAATGCTGGAATATTAGATGGCGATATTGTAATTGTAGAGAAAAGGAACACAGCTAGAAATGGTGAAATTGTAGTAGCAATGACTGATGAAAATGAAGTAACTTTAAAAACTTATTATAAGGAAAAAGATTATTTTAGATTACAACCAGAAAATGATACGATGGATCCAATTATTCTTGACAATGTATTTATTTTAGGAAAAGCTATTGGATTATACCGTAAAATATAAAAAGGAAAAATCTATTTAGATAATCCCTTTTTTTTATTCACTATTTTTATATGTGTACTACTATCTATATCATTTGGATAAGAAATAACTTCAAAAAAGAAAAATTGGTATTCCATTCTTTGAATTAAATTCATAGAACCATTTAAAATACGAAATAATATTTCATCACTTTTATATTCACTTTGAGCTTTATAATAATGTCTATATCTTCCAAACAAATAATCAGGAATAATAATATCATTAATTTCAAATTTTCTAAGCAAATTTATAAAAAGAGAAAAACTAACTACAAAACTAGGAGAAACATTTCTATATTTGTGAATACCAGTATTGATTTTATTGATAACTTTTTTATAATTTTCATTTTGAATCTCAATATTTCTACCTCATCCAAACTGTATGGCGAAAATATGATAAGCACTATTTTCATCAAATGCATAACGAATCAGTGGAAGTGCATATTCTCTATCCATTATTTTAACACTGAATCGTAATACAAATAGAGTTTCTAGTCCAGGCTCTTCTAAAATACGTTCTACATAAAATTTAATTCCAGAAATATCCATAATCATGGTCTTCTTATCATAGTCATCAAAATAATCATATTGATAAAAACTAATTCTTTTATTGACATAAGCAGTAAAATCTAATGCATCAAAAGAAGTCATATTAAACAATAAATTATTCAAAAAATAAGATAATGTATGATATGATTTCAAATTATTATGGCTTAAATAAAATTCATTTAAAGTAAAAATAAAATTTTTAAGAGCTATTTCTAGTGCATGAAGATCTTTCACTACAACAATGGCTTATAATATTCATATTCGATTCTAGGAATAATAAATGCACTATTTTCATTTCTCTTTATATGATATTTTTTTAATTCATAAAAAAAATAGTCTAAAACATTATTTGGAAACTCAAAAACAGCCATTTTTTATTCCTCCTTTTACTGTAAATGAAAATTATTATATCAAAATAAACACCATCAAGCAAACATTTTTTATTTTTACAGCCAAAAAGAGCAAATTTTCTTCGCAAAGATTTTTTTGATACAATAATACTA
>CANSDD010000067.1 GCA_947645535.1 uncultured Mycoplasmatota bacterium | reverse complement strand
ATACAAATCAAAAAGAGATAGAGTCTTTATTCTATCTCTTAAGTTAATGACATTGATTATAACTGGATTTTTAGGATGTTAACCGAACTTTTTTCAAAAATTTGTTTTTTTGTGAGTATTTTTGCAAATTCCCTAAAAATAAATTTCAATGCTTTATAATTATGTTTTGTGTTAAATAAATACAATCAATTTGTAACATATTATAGTCATACATTTACCAAAGGAGAAGATGGAGAATATTATTTCACAGATTTTTCTAAAACAAATTAAAAGAAGCAGTATGAAATTTTTTTATTTCATTACAGCCTCTTTTTTTCTTATGTAATAATTTATGCCAAAAATATTCTTTTCCACAATTTCCCACAATTGTATCAAAATCTATCCATAATTAACTTATATAATGTGTATAGTGGAGGTGATAAAAGAAGAAAAAATAAACATCATACAAGACGGAATTTTTAATTAAATACAAAAAAATATAACAAATACACTCCTAAAAAAGAAAAAATAGAAAGGAGGCAATATAGTAGAAAAAGAAAAATATTAGTGATATACTATTGACGAGGTGTAAAATATGTATCGGATTTGTTTAGTAGAAGATGAAGAAAACTTAAATAGTTTAATCAAATCCTATTTAGAACGCGAAAACTATGAAGTAGTAAACTTCTATAATGGGGAAGATGCCATGAATTATATAGGAACAGAAGTAATTCATTTATGGATATTAGATATTATGTTAGGAGATAACATTAGTGGATATGATTTGATAAAAAAAATTAGAGAAGAAAGTCCAGATGTTCCAGTTATATTTACTTCTGCAAGGGACCAAGATTTAGATAAAATTATTGGCTTAGAGTTAGGAAGTGATGATTATTTAACAAAACCTTATTCTCCAAAAGAACTTGTCCTTAGAGTAAATAACTTTATCAAAAGAGTTTATTCTAAAACAAGTGAAAAAATAGAGTATGAGGGATATCAAATAGATTTGAGTAAAAGAATGGTCTTCCAAAAAGAAAAAGAAATCGTATTAACGACTTTAGAATTTGATTTACTAATTATGCTTTTAAATAATAAAAATAAATCTTTTAGCAGAGATGATATTTTAAAAAAAGTATGGGGCGAAGATTACTTTGGAAGTGATAGAGTAGTAGATGATTTAGTTCGTAGACTTAGAAAAAAAATGCCTAATATACATATCAATACCCTATATGGATTTGGATATCGTTTAACATGAGAAAAGTAAAATATAGTCTATTTAGACAATTATTATCAATTGGAGTACTGATTGTTGGGATTATATTCTTTAGTTTAGGAATATTATTACCAAAAGTATTACTTCCTGTATATGAAAGAAATATTTATAATTATTTAAAGCAACCGCTAGATATTATGAACTTAGATTCTGATGATGAATTTATTACTTTAGAAGGTGCAGATATTGCATATCTCTATATTACCGCTGAAAATAAAATAATGGTATCTATGAATCTAGAAGATATTATTAAAGCAACTCCTAAACAAATTTTGAAAAATATAACAGAAAGCTATGGTAAATTTACATATTTAGGAAAAACATATTATTATAATACTTCCAAAAATGAATATGTGACTAAGATAGCGCTTACAAACAATGTTTACATAAATAAAATCCGCGAGGATATTCTTTATACAATATTTCCTATTTTACTAATTACTTTATTATTGATTACAGCTCTTATCATCCTTTGGAGTCGTAGATTGATATTAAAGATAGAACATTTAAAAGAAAAAGTAGATAATTTAGATAATGATAACTATGTAGATACAAAACATTACAATGAAGAAGATGAGCTACATGCATTATCAAAAGCAATCGATGCTATGAAAGTTACGTTAAAAGAACAAGACGAATATAAAAATCAGATGTATCAAAACATCTCTCACGATTTTAAAACTCCTCTCACTGTAATAAAATCCTATATTGAAGCCATGGAAGATGGCGTTGAAGACAGAGAAAAAGCAATCCAAGTAATAAAAGAACAAGTTAAAAAATTAGAAA
Source organism: uncultured Mycoplasmatota bacterium (assembly GCA_947645535.1). Lineage (GTDB taxonomy): Bacteria > Bacillota_I > Bacilli_A > RF39 > UBA660 > MGBC102946. Next base: position 7,070 of record CANSDD010000067.1, on the reverse strand, counting down.
TTAAAGTACACTCCTTACTATATTTAAATAAATTAAACTATATGAAAGACTTGAAATATTACCAGGATAAAAAGATTGATATTTCTGACATTTTAAAAAAATCGATTGAAAAATTTAAAATACAAAGACCAGATGTTAGCTTTGAAATACATATTAATGATAAAACAACAGTATTTCGAGGTACAGAAGACATGTGGGAAGCAATTATTGACAATATGTTAAATAATTTCATAAGATATGCAGAAAAAAATGTAAAAGTAACGATTAAAAATCATCGTATTACATTTTATAATGATGGTCCAAACATAGATTCTAATATACTGAATGATATCTTCACTCCTTACAAAAAAGGTATAAAAGGTCAGTTTGGCTTAGGTCTATCTATTATTAAAAAGACACTTGCATTATTTAATTATGAAATTATGGTAAAAAATGAAAAGAAAGGAGTCAGTTTTATGATTAAATAAAGGACTTTGGGTATTACGATATCTAAAGTTCTTTTCTTTGTGAAAAAATATAACTGGTTATTAGAAAAAAATATTTACACTATCTTAATATAAAAAAGTTGTAAAAAAGTAGAGAAAAAATAGATTTACATTAATTGAATTATTAGCAGTAATTGTTATATTGGTGATAATAGCTTTAATAGCTACTTCCATAATATTAAATATCATAGAAAAAGCTAGAAAGACTGCATTTTTAGATACTGCATTTGGAAAGTATTAAAGCAACATCATTACTTACATCAAGTGATAGACCATTACTAAGAAGAGTTTTAAGTGAAAACGAAAGAGATAGTGTGATTATTGAACGTGATAAAGTAAGATATTTAAAATTCTATGGTGAGCCATTTGATTGGGAAAAAGTTGAACTTAAAAAAATGAGAGACATAGTAGATTTTGTTTCTATAGAATGTAGAATTGATAATTATTATGTTCATGATATATATGATGAAATGTTGCATGTATCAAAAAAATATTTTGGTGGAACAGATAAACAATATACTAAAATTCATTTATCTCCAATGTTAAATAGTTATTTAAAAGTCTTTCAAACAATTGGCTTTAAACTATATCAAGGTACATCAAGTAGATATAGCATTGGTAGACCTAATGTTAGATTAGATACATATAGTAATTTATCAATTGCTAAAAGTAATGCTATGGTGCTAATGCTATTGACTGGTGAAACTACATATAGAGATTTTAATGGTAATGAACATCCAATTATTCTTGATGGATTTGTTAGACAAAAACTTGATTGGGAAGAAGTAAAACCAAGAAAAGCAACAGGTAAAAATATAGATATGCGTAATCCGTTAATATCTACTGATATATATAATCCGTATATTGAAGAAGATTGTGGAAAGAAATATATTAAAATATAATTTTTACAATTGCAAAGTTTTAATAACTATCATATCTCTTTTTCTTAATTGAACATAATTTTTCACATCATAATAATTACAACTGTAAATAGTTACTTTATAGTAGATGAAAATAACAGAAAAGTTATTTTCTTTTTTTACTATTTATGATAAAATGATATATAGAATGTAAAAGTACAAGAATAAGGAGGAATACAAGATGGCATTTAATTTAAAAGGTCTATTTAAAGATGAAGAACCAGATATTTTTGGAAATCCTGAAAATAGTGATCAGTATTACGAGGTAACAACAGAAGTAGCACTTGCTGAAAATAATGGTGGTTCTAGAATGATATTATTAGAACCTAGAGCATATTCTGAATCACAGCAGATTGCAGACCATTTAAAATCTAGAAATACAGTAGTTGTAAATTTGAAAAGAGTGACTTCTGATCAAGCAAAAAGAATTGTTGACTTTTTAAGTGGAACAATCTATGCAATAGGTGGAGAAATACAAAAAATAGGTGGAGGTATATTCTTATGTACACCAAATAACATTAATGTACAAGGAAAAATAACAGATGAGACTGATGGAAAAGATATCCATGACAATGATGATATCAATATTGAATGGTAAAAAAGACTAGAAAACAGAAAAGAAATGTGCTACAATAAGTAGTGCCAAGGGGTGAAGCTATGGAAAAATTTAATCGAACACTTCGCGGCTATGATCCAGAAGAAGTAAATGCTTTCTTGGATCAAGTAATTAACCAGGTTGAAAAAATGGTTGCGGAACTAAAGAGTAAAGATCAGCAAATAGCTTCTTTACGATACTTAGAAAAGGAAAATGCAGCTTTAAGAGAAAGACTTGGACAATATGAACATATGGAAGGAACCTTAAATAGGGCAATTATGATGGCTCAAAAAACATCTGATCAAATGAAAGTTGCAGCACATAGAGAAAGTGAAGTTATATTAGAAGATGCTAAAAAAAATGCAAGTCGCATTGTTAATGAAGCATTACTTAGAGCTGAAAAAACAGAACAAGAAGCTAGTCAATTACGAAGAAATATGACAGTATTTAAGCGTAGATTAAGAGAAGTTATAGAAAATCAATTAGAAATGGTAAATGATATAGATCAAATAGAATTTTAAAACAAATGATAGAAACGATATATAAGAATTTGTATAGAAAGTTCGTGGTTGATGGAAACGAAACAAAAAATTATATATAGATCATTCTAGATGTTTTCTATGAAAATAGAAACGGTAACGCGTTATAGTTTTGAGAGTATTATAAATTAAGGTGGTACCGCGGGTTACAAAGCTCGTCCTTAGATGGATGGCTTTTTTTATATAAATTTTTAGAAAGAAGGTATAGAAATTATGCAAATGTTTTTACAAATTATTATATTATTAGTAGGATTTATAGTATTGATTAAAGGAGCAGATATATTTGTAGATGGTGCATCATCTACAGCAAGGAATTTAAAAGTATCCAGATTAGTAATAGGATTAACTATTATTGCGTTTGGAACAAGTGCTCCAGAACTTGCTATTTCCATAAAAGCATTAATGTCTGGAAGTGGTGATATGGTACTTGGAAATGTAATTGGTAGTAATATTATCAATATATTACTTATACTAGGTGTTTCTAGCTTATGCTGTACACTTAGAGTAAAAAGTAACACAATTAGAAAAGAACTTCCAATTACAATTATGATGTCATTATTATTAGTAACGTTATTTGTGGATCACTTATTTGATCCATCACAAGTGAATATGATTAGTCATTCTGATGGTTTTGTTATTCTTTTATTCTTTATGGTATTTATTTATTATTTATTTTCAATTATCAGAAAAAAGAAGGAAGATGATGATCCAAATACATTAGAAGATGATCCAAAATTTACAATGTATAAATCAGTTATTTTTGTACTTCTTGGTTTAGTAGCAATCATACTTGGTAGTAATTTTGTAGTAGATAGTGCAAGCGAAATTGCCAAAATGATGGGAATTAGTGAACGTATTATTGCACTTACAATTATTGCAATTGGAACATCACTTCCAGAACTTGTAACATCAATAGTAGCAGCAAGAAAAGGAGAACAAGATATGCTAATTGGAAATATTATTGGAAGTAATATTTTCAATATTGGAATGGTTTTGGGACTCCCAGTTGCACTTTTTGGAGGAGTATCAGGAGTAGGATTTTCTTATGTAGATTTAATATTATTCCTTACATCAGCACTTATGCTTTTTGTAGCAGCTAGTAATGATAAAGTAATTAGCAAAAAAGAAGGAATAATTATGATTTTTACATTTATTATGTATTATGCATATGTTATTATTATTTAGGAGAGGGTTTTTATGAAAAAGTTTAAAGAATTAGACAAAAGAAAAATTAGTGAAGTAGAAAAGGATATTTTAGATTCTTGGGGGAGTATTAACCAAATTACAAATCGTCAAAATGAAGTTCATAAAGATGATAAAAACTTTGTATTTTATGATGGTCCAGCATTTGCTAATGGATTTCCAGGGCTTCATCATATGGTAGCTAAAAATTTAAAAGATGCTGTTTGTAAATATCATGTAATGAAAGGTCATAAAGTAGTTAGAAAAGTAGGTTGGGACACACATGGACTTCCAATTGAAAATCATGTAGAGAAAAAAATAGGTATTTCATCTAAAAAAGAGATAGAAGCACTTGGAATTGGTAAATTTAATGAAGAATGTCGTAAAAGTGTTAGAGAAAATGAAGCAGCATTTACTGACTTAACAAGCAAGATGGGACAATTTATTGATGTAGCTCAACCTTATTTAACATATAAAAATGAATACATTGAAACAGAATGGTGGATTTTAAAGAAATTCTTTGAAGAGGAATTATTTTACGAAGGAACTAGAGTTGTTCCATATTGTCCGCACTGTGGAACAGGGCTTGCCACTCATGAAGTAGCGCAAGAATATGTTAACGAGACAGCTTTAACCGTTTATGTTCCATTTAAGAAAAAAGAGGAAGATGTATATTTCCTAGTTTGGACAACAACACCTTGGACTTTAATTGCTAATGTTGCCCTTTGTGTGAATCCAGATGAAGATTATTCTTTAGTGGAATCAAAAGGAACAAAATTCATTTTAGCAACTGCACTAGTCAATAATGTTCTTGGAGAAGAAGCAACTATATTAGAAACATTTAAAGGCAAAACGTTAGAATATACAGAATATGAACAATTGATACCATCTTTAGAAGTAGATAAGAAAGCATTTATTGTTACTTGTGATAGTTATGTTACAATGGAAGATGGAACAGGTATTGTCCATATAGCACCTGCTTTTGGTGAAGATGATGCTAATGTATGTAAAAACTATGATATGCCTATTTTAAATCCAGTAGGAAAAGATGGCTGCTATACAGAAGGGTTATGGAAAGGCAAATTTGTATTTGATGTAAATGATGATGTAGTAGAATATTTAAAACAAAATGATAAATTATTTAAAAAACAGAAAATGGTTCATGATTATCCTCATTGTTGGAGATGTCATACACCACTAATCTATTATTCAATGCCAAGTTACTATATTAAAGTTAGTGCATTTAGAGATAAATTAGTAGAGGCAAATTCAAAAGTTAATTGGTATCCATCTTATGTAGGAGAAAAAAGATTTGCAAATTGGCTTAGCAATGCAAAGGATTGGAATGTATCAAGAAGTCGTTATTGGGGAGCACCAATTCCATTTTGGAAGTGTGTTTGTGGACATACTCATATGGTTGGTTCTATTGCCGAATTAAAAGAAATGGCAGTAGAAAAAATATCAGATGATTTAGATTTACATAAACCATATATTGATAATATTCATTTGAAATGTCCTAAATGTAATGCTTCCATGACTAGAATTAAAGATGTACTTGATTGTTGGTTTGATTCAGGTTCAATGCCATTTGCACAATATCATTATCCATTTGAAAATGAAAAATTATTTGAAGAACAATTCCCAGCAGATTTTATTTGTGAAGGAATTGATCAAACACGTGGTTGGTTTTATACCCTTATGGTAATTTCAACCTTTGTAAAAGGTTGCTCTCCATTTAAAAATGTATTAGTAAATGATTTATTACTTGATGCTGAAGGTAAGAAAATGAGTAAAAGTCGTGGTAATATTGTAGAACCATTTAGTACAATCAAAGAATATGGAGCAGATACAGTAAGGTTTTATTTACCTTATGTATCACCAGTATGGACACCTCTTAAATTTGATATAGATGGATTAAAAGAAGTATATTCCAAATTTTTTAATCCATTACGTAATACATATAGCTTTTTCGCAATGTATGCAAATGTAGATGAAATAGATATTGATAATTGTTATGTAGAATATGAAAAAAGAGAAGAAATAGATAAATGGTTACTTTCAAAATATAATAAACTAGTAAAAAATGTAACAAGTGCGTTTGATGAATATGATTTAAATAAAGTTGTTCGTTATATGACCAGTTTTGTATCAGATGATTTATCAAACTGGTATATTAGACGTAATAGAAATCGTTTCTGGGGTAGCACTCTAGATAATTCTAAAAAAAGTGTTTATGTAACAACTTATGAAGTATTAGTAGGGTTATCTAAGTTAATTGCACCAATTACTCCATTCTTATCTGAAGAAATCTATCGTAATTTAACTGGAGGAGAATCTGTTCATTTAGAAAATTATCCAGTATGTGATGATAAGTTGATTAAAGAAGAAGTGGAAAAACGTATGGATTTGGTACGAGATTTAATTTCACTTGGACGTTATGTTAGAGAAGAAGCAAAAATCAAAGTTCGTCAACCACTTAAAGAAGCAATTATAGATGGAAAAGATGAAAAAGTTATTGGTGATTTAAAAGAGCTAATCAAAGAAGAATTAAATGTAAAAGATGTTATTTTTGCTAATGATTTAAATGGATATATGAATTTTATGGTAAAACCAAACTTTAAAGTAGTAGGAAAGGTATTAGGACCTAAAGTTGGAGAATTTGGAAAATTACTTGAGGAATTAACAAATGACAATATTGGAAAATTGCAAAATAATGAAACAATTAAGGTTACATTATCAGGTGAAGAGATAGTAGTAAATAAAGAGATGGTGGATATTCGTATTGATTCTAAAGAAGGATTTAATGTTGGAATGTTAAATAATAATTTTATTATTTTAAATACAGAATTAGATGAAGCTTTAATTGAAGAAGGTATTGCAAGAGAACTTGTTTCTAAAATTCAGCAACTTCGTAAATCTAATAATTTAGAAATTACAGATAGAATTACTGTTTCTTATGAAGCTGATGAAGAGATTACAAAAGCAATTAGTACTAATATGGAATATATTAAAGAGGAGACTTTAGCACTTTCTTTAGAAAATAAAGAAAAATTAAATGATACTTTTGATATTAATGGTCATAAAGTAGGATTAGAAATTAAGAAAAATAGTTAGACTTAAAGTCTAACTAAATGCAAGAGTGGTGAAAGTGGTAGACACGCAAGCTTGAGGTGCTTGTGAGAGTAATCTTGTGAGAGTTCGAGTCTCTTCTCTTGCACCATAGAGGTTAAAAGTCGCACCTTTGCGACATGATATAAATAAAGTTCATAGTATTTGATATTATGGGCTTTTTTCATTTATAAAGAAAGTGCGTTTTAACCAAAAATCAACTATTTGCAACCACAAATAT
>CANSDD010000066.1 GCA_947645535.1 uncultured Mycoplasmatota bacterium | reverse complement strand
GGTGGTTCTACTGCCATTTCTAATGTATTAAATTTCAACTAGCACAACGCGTTATAATAATAAAATTTATTATTATCAAACCAAAGTATTTCACAATAATGACTCTAACTTAATTTGGCAGACAGTCTCTGCCATTTCTGCAATACCTTATAAAACTGTCTCATATTTCTTAAATTTCTTAGACTATATCCCTTGCCCAAGTCATTAGTTAATCTTATAGAATAATCTTTGATTACACTTTCTCCATATTGATTTCCTGCATCTGATAATAATTTACCAACCCTATAATATGTATCTAAATCACTTCTGTTAATTGAATAACTTTTTACTTTTCTATTATTAATTCATTCTTTATTTCATTATAATAATTCATAAATTTCCTTTCTATGGACTACAAGTTTTAATTTTATAACTATTCTTATTTAATTTTATTTCTATCCCACCATTTAAATCAGTTCTATATATTTTAGAATGTGACAAAATATCTAACACCTCTTTATTTGGATGACCATATCTATTATTTTTACCAACTGAGATTAAAGAATATTTAGGATTTATAGCATCTATAAATTTTTTACTACTACTTGTTTTAGAACCATGATGACCAACTTTAAGTACATCAATATTAGCAAGATTGTATTTAGAAAGTATTTCTTTTTCAGTTACACTAGATGCATCTCCCATAAACAAAAACTTATAATGATTTAATTCCGTATAAATAACACTCGAATTATCATTTTCATTATCATATTCTTTAGTATTTAAAAAATAGAATTTATTATCTTTTATAGTTAATTCTTTCATACAACTATAATATTTCATCTTTTTCTTATTCAATACTTTTATAAATTCATTTTCTAAATCATTATGAGAGCCACAATTTAATACCACATTTTCTACTTTAAAATTATTTACTAAGTTTATTGCATTTCCCATATGATCATAATCTCCATGTGTTAAAATTAAAACATCTATTTTAGTTACACCTAAAGTTTTAAAATATGGAAGCAGAATAGTATCTACTTGTGAAGTATATACCAGCTTTTCATTTCCATATGATAATCTTCCTCCTGTATCAATTAAAACTATTTTTGATAAATGAGGAAAACGAATCAGTATAGAGTCCCCTTGTCCTACATCAATCATATCAATATAATAATGATTATCTAGATAAGGTAGAGAAAAATGAATACATGCGAAAATAAAAAATAAGATTAACCATTTTTTACTATGCTTAAATGCTAGCAATAATAAACAATAGTAAAGTATAATTACAAATATTGGAACTGCTTTAAATACTACTTTTAGAAAGGAAAGATTACTAAATAACTGTAACAAAAAATGAAAGAAAGATATTAAATTCGTTAACAGAATATGAAAACAAGGAAATACAAAACATAAAAAAGACAATGGAAACAACAGAAAAGATACAAATGGAACAGCAATCATATTACACATAATAGAACCAAAATAAAATTGATGAAATTCATAAACTGATAATGGAAAACTTATAATACTCGCTAAAAGAGAAGTCATAAATAGCATTTTCAAATATGAAGTTTCTACTTCTCTTTTCTGTATCATTAAGAAAAAACAAATTAAAAAACTAAATAAAAAACCTGTTTGTAAAATTACAAATGGATTTCTAAATATTAAAATTAAAAATACAAAACCAAGTAATTTTAAAGAAGAAAAACCAAACTTATAATGTTTATTCAAATAAGAAAATAGAAATAACAAATAAGCTCTATTTGCTGATGCACTATCATATAGTAGCCAGATATAAAAACCTAATAATATAGAAATTAAAAAAAATACTCTTAACTTCTTTTTGCTTATTCTGCTACCTATCCAAAATAACACTCCAGTTAAAAAAGCAACATGCATACCTGAAACAGCAAACAAATGACTAATTCCAAGCTCTTGATACATCGTTTTTTCTTCTAAATAAGAACTATCACCTAAAATAAAAGCCATCAAAAAAGAAGAATTTTTATAGCTCTTTATTCTATTTATAACCGCACTTTTTATTTGATAAAATATATTACCTTTTTTGATTTGTGTAAAATGTGACGCATTTACTAGCCAAAAAATTTGTTTTCCTTTTAAATAAGTTTCATAATTAAATAAATTAAAGTTACTATTTTTACTTGGCTTACTCAAGGTACCCTTTACTTCTATTATATCTCCTACTTGAAATTGTTTTACTTGTTCTATATTTTCTTCTTCATAACAAGTTACAAGTAATTTTTCTAATGCTTTTATCTCTAATGTTACTTTATTACTATCTTCTTTTTTAGATAAAATAACTCCTCTAAATACTGTTTCATCTCCAATATAATGAGACTTCAAAAAACAAAATGAATAACTAATATAGAGAAATGCAAGTATAAAAAGAAAATACAAAAAGAAATTAGAGTGTAAGATAATCTTTAATTTTTTCAAATATTTTTTCTCCAATTCCTTTTACTTCCATTATCTCTTCAATAGAAGTAAATCCTCCATGTTCTTCTCTATAAGCTATAATTGCTTCTGCTTTCGCACTTCCAATTCCAGAAAGCGATTCAAAATCACTTAAAGTGCCATTATTCAAAGATACAATCTTAGGACCTTCTTCTATTTCTATATTAGTTTCATAATTTGTTGTTGCCTCCTTAATACAAGCATTATTTTCTATTTTTGGACAAATACAAGTATTTTCTACTTTGTTTTCTCTTATATCATTTTCCTTAAATGCATTGATTTCCTCCCTTGTATAAATAATAATAACCATTTCATCTTCTAATTTTTTACTCAAATTGATAGTACTTGTATCAGCACTCTCTAAAAAGCCTCCACTTTTCTCTATTGCATCTAATACTCTAGAATTTTTATCTAATTCATATACTCCTGGATTATTAACAGCCCCTTTAATATCAATTCTGATTGTTGATGCTATCTCTACTATTTCTTCCTTTTCTTCTAAAAGTGGAATTTCTACCTCTTTTTCTTCTGAAAATAAATTAAAAATAAATAAAATAATCAAAAAGAATATCACACCAATAATTAGTATGATACTCTTTTTTTCTTGATATAACTTTGATATCATTTTATCACCTCAATAAAAGATACCACATTTCTATGTCAAAATCCTTAACTTTTCTCACAATTTTTATGCAGAACAACTATCATTCATTTGAAAAGATTTACTTCCATCTGTTATTTTCACTTCTACCTTTTTAGAAAAATCTAATTTATTTCCTTTTGAATCAATTAGTAACCCCTCTACTACCTCTTTAGCATTTACTAATTCTTCTAAAGTAAAACAATAAGTTACATTTGTAGATACTGGATATTTATTTAAATTTCCATCAATATAATTAGATGCAGCATTAAATATAATTTTTTCAGTTGCCTCAGATATTTTGGCTTCTCCTTTTTTCATTTGACCAATAATTGTTGGAAATACTAACAATAGTAACAGTCCTAAAATAACAATTACTCCTAATAATTCTGCTAATGTAAATCCTTTATTTTTTTTCATATTCTTCCTCCAATACTAATTTTTTGATTTTTTGTTTCTATATGAACTCTCTGAACAAAACTAAGTGATGCAATAAGTGAAATTGCAAAGCTTCCTCCATAAGACAAAAATGGGAGTGGTACTCCAGTTAATGGAATCACGCCAAATAAACCTCCCATATTGATGAATATATGAGCAAATATATAAGTTGCAACTCCCAAACAAATAAACTTTCCTCTCACAGTATTTGCTCTTGCTGAAAGATTTAAAATTCGTTTTATAATAAATAAATAAGCAATAAATAACGGGCTACACCAGAAAAAGCCTAATTCCTCTCCAATAATTGCGAAAATACTATCTGTATGAGGTTCTGGAATATAAGAGTATTTTTGGGTACTACGTCCTATTCCAACTCCCACAATGCCTCCGTTATTAAAAGCAATAAACCCATTACATACTTGATATCCACCAGCCTCATAATTAGAACAAGGATCAAAAAAATCAAATCTCGCTTTTTGAGCTTCTGAAAATATGTGACCTCTTACTAATATCATAAGTGCTGCTGCACAAATTCCTAAAATAATTAGCAACAGAAATGTTTTTATTTTCTCCCATCTTAGGATTGGACTTGCAAAAAACATAACAAAAAATATAGTGAGCATAATTAACATTGTTCCAAAATCTTTTTGAAAAAAGACAATAATAGGAATAATAAGGCCAACACCTAAAATCATAGATATCATATCATAATGTGGGATTCGTTTATTTTTTAATTTTCCTTTGAATATATCAAATAAAGAAGCAAGTGATACAATGATAATTGGTTTTGCAAACTCACTTGGCTGAAAAGAAATGCCAGCAATTCGTACCCAGTTTTTTGCGCCTCTTTGTTCTGTTCCAGAAACTGACAAATAAATTAAAATAACCAATATTACAAAATAAGCGACTGCTACCCAAAAAGGATATTTCTTAGTATCAATGTTAATAATAATTAAAAAGAAAATAAAACCAATACCAAGCATTTTTATTTGTTGGAAAAAGTAGTGATACATGGAAACATCATACCTAACAACAGCTTCACGGCTAGATGCACTCACGATACATAGTAATCCAAATATGAAAAATATGATTGATGCAAGGAGCAGCATCTTATCCAAATCTTGCAGATTATGCCTCAACTGTTTCATTAACTGTTTCATCATCTTATCACCTACTCTGCCTACTCTAATAATAACATAGATTTTACTATCCCACAATCTTATTTTCAAAAAATAGGCAAAATTAACAAACATTATTTGTAAAATTTAATACAATATATTAGGTAGTTAGGAGGGATTATAATGTATTACTACGGTGGATATAGCGGATATGGAAATAACTGCTGTTGCAACTCTGGATACCCATCTTATGGTGGCGGTTATGGATATGGTGGAGGCGCTGGTTATGGTGCTGCTATCATTCTAGTCCTATTCATTTTACTTGTTATTGTTATTGGAGCAAGAGCTTTTAATAACTAATCTATCATTAAAAAGGAGGTAAATCTTCCTTTTTTCATGTCTATTTGATGTCGATTACTAAGCCTGTTTCTTAACTTTGAGTGATTTATTTACTTGGACAGATAGTCCAATATATAAAAGAAAGAAAATACTGATATCATAAATATTCTAGCTTTAAATACGTATACTTGACAATAAGCCGAAAATATAAAGAATGTATTAAAGGAAGAAAGCTTATGAACAAAGCAAAATAATATAATGAAAGACTCATTTGACACATTTTGAGACTTTTAATTTTTAGAATAAAGATACAAAAATTTTAAGTTTTTTTTCTTATGAAATTTGAAAAAAATAGCTTATTTTGTGGTAAAATATTATTTGGAGTTGATTTTTATGTTTAAAAAACTAAATATATTAGATGAAAAAGACCCACATTTAAGAAAAATTAGTGAAAATGTTATATTTCCTCTTACAAAAGAAGAAAAAGATTTAATTCAAAGAATGGTTGACCATTTAACATTTAGTCAGATAGAAGAATATGAAAAAAAATATGACTTACGTCCTGGAATGGGACTTGCTTTCCCACAACTAGGCATCAATAAAAGAATTATCGTAATAGTTTATGAAGTAGATGAAGAAACATTTGAAAATTATGTATTCATCAATCCAAAAATTGTTAGTTACTCTAACGAAATGATTGCTGCTGAAGCTGGTGAAGGATGTTTAAGTGTAAACCGCGAAATAGAAGGACATGTTCCTAGACATGCTAGAGTGACTGTAGAAGGATTTGATGAAAATGGAAATAAGATTAAAGTACGTGCTAGAGAAGATTTAGCCTTAGCCTTTCAACATGAGATTGATCATTTAGATGGCATTTTATTCTTTGATAGAATTGATAAAAAGAAACCATTTTATAAAGAAACAGAAATGAGACTAATTTAGGAGGAACATATGAAAACAATATATAAACTAATACTACTTGTTATTATTGCTTGTACTTGTTCTATTTTAATCTATCATTTTGTAGATAAAGCGAAACCTGTAACAGTCGTAGAAGATATTTTAGTCAGTCAAAATAAATTAGAATTATCTTTTCTAAATGATAGTGAAAAATATACTGCTGAAAATCCAAAAGTCATTTTAAATCCTTATGGCATATCACCTTTATCAGCACTCATTATTTTTGAAACAAAGGATTTAACAACCCCTACTCTTACAATCAAAGGAAAAGATGAACAAACAACAATTCAAAATACATTTACACCTTCTAAAAAACATTACTTACCAGTTTATGGACTATATGCAGATACAAATAATGAAGTAATATTAACAGTAAATGGAAATGAAACAATATTATATATTCAAACAGAAAAATTGCCAAATGACTTCACACAAGTAAGTATGATTGAAGCAAATAAGGAAGAACTTAACAATGAATTATATTTCTTTACTCCATCTACTACAGGTTATACAGCTGCATATGATATAAACGGAGATGTGAGATGGTATTTAACTGATAACTTTATTTGGGATATTAAAAAGTTACAAAATGGACATTTGTTACTCAGTAGCAATCGTCTTATTAACCCGCCATACTATACAACTGGTCTATTAGAAATGGACTTACTTGGAAAAATCTATTATGAATACACTCTTCCTGGAGGATATCATCATGATGTATATGAAATGAAAGATGGAAATCTTTTGATTGCAAGTGATAACTTTGAAGATGGTACTGTGGAAGACTTTATCATTGAAATGGATCGTCAAACTGGTGAAATTGTAAAAACAATTGACCTAAAAAAAATCCTTCCAGTAGATGAAGGACATAACTTATATACTACTAACTATGATTGGTTTCATAATAATTCTGTTTGGTATGATGAAAAAACAAATTCTATTACATTATCAGGTAGACATCAAGACATTATCCTGAATATCGACTACGATACAGAAGAAATCAACTGGATTTTAGGAGATCCAACAAATTGGAGTGAAGAGGTTCGAAAATATTTTTTAACTCCTATTGGTTCTAACTTTGAATATCAATATGCACAACATGCTGCCAAAATATTACCAAATGGAGATTTATTTCTATTTGACAATGGAAATAATCGTTCCAAATTAGAAGAAAAGGCGATAAGCGCTGAAAATAATTATAGCCGTGCTGTTATTTACCGAATTGATACAACAGATAAAACAGTACAACAAATATGGGAATATGGAAAAAATCTAGGTAGTGATTTCTACTCTCCTTATATTTCAGATGTTGACTATATTACTGATAATCATTACTTAATTTTATCTGGTGGACAATCTACCATTGATGGGAAAATAAATAATGACCCAGCTGGGTTTGGAAATGTAGACAGTCTCAATAGTACCTTAGTAGAAGTAAAAAATAATATTCCTATTTTAACAATGGAACTTCAAACAAATCTTTATAGAACTGAGAAAATGGATTTATATGGAAACGATAAATATATTGCCGGAATTGGTACTAGACTTGGAAATATGGGTATTACAAAAACCACACTTAAAAATCCTTCTACTCTCTTTAGTAAAGAAAATGATAAAATATTTGAAGATTATAATTTACAAATTAACAAAGAAGTAGATAGATTAAGTATAAAAGGAACATTTAAAAAAGGAGATAGAGTGCAAATTATATTAAAAAGTCTATTCCATAAAAAAACATACGATATGGTAATTTCTAAAAAACCTTATACCGCTATGTGTGTTGATGTATTTAATGAAGAAGAAGAAAAAAATGGTATTTCTGTTACAAAATATATCAATGATATTGGTTTAAAAGGAAAATATTATTTATACTTAAAAATAAATGGTACTGTTTATGATACCAATTTATATATTGAATATTAAAGCTTCATTTGAAGCTTTTTATAATACTATTTTAACTAATATAACATCTTCCCCTATTTTTTCAATTTGTGACCATTTAATTCCTACTTCATCTTTATTAGAAAACATAGAAACAAAAAATTTTGATTTTTCTACAATTAGTTCATCCATCTTGCCATCTGAATTGATTGCTACATCTATAATATTTCCAACCTTCTTACCATCTACTAAATTAACAACATCCTTATTTTGTAAATCTGATAAACGCATAATACCACCTATTTCCATTTTATGCATAAAAAAATAAAATATCAAAATTATGTTTAAAAAGGTAAAACATATCACATAAGAAAATAGAAAGGAGAATTTATGGCACGTCATAAAGTTGAAATTTGTGGCGTGAATACTGCGGATATTAAAGTTTTAACCAATGAGGAACAAATGGAACTATTAAAAAAATTTCAAAATGGAGATCCATTTGCTAAAGAAGATTTAATCAAAGGAAATTTGAAATTAGTTTTATCAATTTTAAAAAAATTCAGTAATCGTGTTGATAACATGGATGATTTATTTCAAGTTGGTTGTATTGGACTTATTAAAGCAATTGATAATTTTAGTTTAGAACATGAGGTTCGCTTTTCCACATATGCTGTTCCAATGATATTAGGAGAAATTAAACGCTATCTTAGAGATAACAATAGTGTTAGAATCTCTAGAAGTATCAAAGATACTGCATATAAAGCAAATAAAGTAAAAGAAGAATTAACCAATGAATTTGGAAAAGAGCCTAGTATTCATGAAATTGCCGTTCGCTTAAATTTAACTGATTATGAAGTTGGAAATGCCCTAGAATCTATGAAAGATACCATTAGTATGTTTGAACCTATTTATAATGATGGTGGCGATACGATTTATTTAGCTGATCAATTAGAAGATAAAAAAAGAGAAGATTTTACACTTGACATTGAAGTTGCTTTGAAAGATGCAATCAATAACTTAAAAGAAAAAGAAAAATATATTATTACAGAACGTTATTTAATAGGGAAAACACAAATGGAACTTGCAAGTGAAATTGGTATTTCTCAAGCACAAATATCAAGATTAGAAAAAAGTGGTTTAGAAAATATAAAAAAGATGATGCAATAATCATCATTTTTTTATTTTGAAAAAAGTACAACTTTTGTTGCACTTAATCTTTCAATTTACTAATTCAATCATTATTCTTCCTAAGTGTTTCACTTACTTTTTTATTTCATTATTTTCATTATCTATAATGGTTACTGTATCTCCATGTCCATTATATAAATAATATCCTTTTCTATCACTATTTC
>CANSDD010000065.1 GCA_947645535.1 uncultured Mycoplasmatota bacterium | reverse complement strand
TTATTCAATTGTATTTTATGGAAAAGAATGTATTGCAAGATAATACATTTTTTTTGACAAAAAAAATAAAAATTTTGTATATACTAAAAATAAAAGGTGAATAATAAAATAAATACAAAAGGAATGATTTGATGGAGATAAAGAGAATAATCATATTGACAGTTTTAATTATTTTATTACCATGTATCATTTTATCTATTTTTTTAAAAGAAGATAAAGAACCACATTTTAAATATGGAACTAATCTTTATGTAAGAGTAAGAAGAGAAGCTAAGAATACTTTAGAGGAAGTTCCTTTAGAACAGTATGTAGTAGGTGTATTATCAGGAGAAATGCCTGTTAGTTTTGAAATAGAAGCATTAAAAGCGCAGGCAGTAGCTGCTAGGAGTTATGTATTAAAAAAAATGGAGAAAGCCAAAGATGATGAATATGATGTTGTAGATACAGTTATTAATCAAGTATATTTAAATGAAGAAGAATTAAAAGAAAAATGGCAAGATCATTATGAAGAGAGAATAGAAAAATTAAAAAAGGCAGTTTATGAAACGGAAGGAGAATATTTATCTTATGATGATGAAATAATAGAGGCATTTTTCTTTTCTACATCAACAGGTGTAACAGAAAATAGTGGAGAAGTTTTTTCTAAAGATCTTCCTTATTTAGTTAGTGTAGAATCCAAATGGGATGAAATATCTCCTTCTTATGAAATCAATTATAATTTTAGTTTATCTGATTTTTATAAAAAACTAGATTTACCTTATGAAGAAGTATTAAATGTAAATATTACTAAAACGACAAGTACTGGAAGGGTAAAAGAATTAGAAATAAATGGAAATAACTTTAATGCAAGTACTATTTTCTCTAAATTAAATTTAAAATCAACTTTTTTTACAATTACACAAAATGGAAGTATTGTAAATATTATTACAAAAGGATATGGTCATGGTGTAGGAATGAGTCAGTATGGAGCACAAGGTATGGCAAAAGAAGGATATCAGTATGAAGATATATTAAAATATTATTATCAAGGTGTAACAATTAAAAATTTAAAAAATTAGTATAAAAAATATTATTTTTGCTCACACTTAAAATAGAGGTGAGAAAAATGACAAGTAGAAAATTAAAAAGACCAGTTGTATATGGAATTTATATTGGTGCAGTAGTATTAGTTTTAGGAGCAATTTATTTAATAGAAGGTTCTTTATCAAAAGGAACATTTAAAGAAGATGATAATGAAAGACCAGTTTATGTATCTGATACTATTTTTAGTGAAGATATTCCAGTAGTAGGTAGTGATTCTAAAATATTAAGACCTTATACAGATACAGAAGTTACAATTGTGAAAAACTATTATGATTATCAAGGGAATGCTGAAAGTCAAATAGAGTCTATTTTGTATCATGAAAATACTTATCTACAAAATAGTGGAATTAGTTATGGTGGAAAAGATAATTTTGATGTTGTTGCAATATTAGATGGAAAAGTTGTATCAGTAAAAGAAGATTCTTTACTTGGAAAAATTGTAGAACTTGAGCATAGCAATGGAATGATTAGTGTTTATCAGAGTTTAAGTGAAGTAATTGTTGCTGAAGGTGATTCTATTACTGGTGGTGCGAAAATAGGCACAAGTGGAACAAATAATATTGCCAAAGATTTAGGGAGTCATTTAGATTTTGAGCTTATTATAAAAGGTGAAACTGTAAATCCTGAAAGCTATTATGATAAATCAGTTAGTGAAATATAAGGGCTTTTAGCTCTTTTTTCGGTATTAAAATGTTACTTACTTTATATACTTAAGTAAGAGGTGTAAAAGTGAGTAGGGAAGTTAATGAAAAGAGAATAACAAAAGAAGCTCTTTATATGATAAAAACAAAAGAGACAGTACGTGAATTAGCAACTGTATTTCATGTATCTAAAAGTACAATTCATAAAGATTTACACGATAGACTTAAAAGTATCGATTATAATTTATATATAGAAGTAGATAAAATTTTAAAATATCACGCACAGATAAGACATTTACGTGGTGGAGAATCTACGAAACAAAAATATTTAAAGAAACAATAGAAAAGAGGGAAAAAAATGTTTGCAAAAGATATTGGAATAGATTTAGGAACAGCAAATGTACTCATTTATATTAAAGGTCAGGGGATTGTCTTAAATGAACCTAGTGTAGTTGCAATTGATTCTGAAACTAGAAAACCTTTGGCAGTTGGAAAAGATGCTAGAGAAATGCTTGGAAGAACACCTGGTACAGTAAAAGCAATTAGACCAATGAAAGATGGGGTAATAGCTGATTTTGAAGTAACAGAAATTATGCTTGATCATTTTATAAAAAAAATAAATGGCAAAAGTTTTTTAGCTCGTCCAAGAATACTAATTTGTTGTCCATCAAATATTACGCAGGTTGAAAAAAATGCGATAAAAGAAGCAGCTGAAAGAACTGGAGCAAAGAGAGTGTTTATAGAAGAGGAACCTAAAGTAGCTGCAGTAGGAGCAGGTATGGATATTTCTAAGCCGAGTGGAAATATGGTCATTGATATAGGAGGAGGAACAACAGATATTGCTATTTTATCTTTAGGTGGAATCGTCAATAGTTCTTCTATTAAAGTAGCAGGAAATGTATTTGATAATGACATTATGAAATATATAAAAGATAAGTATAAGTTACTTATTGGTGATTGTACAGCAGAGGAAATAAAAATGACAATTGGAACAGTATATCCAAATAATAAAGCAGAAAAAATGGAAGTAAGAGGAAGAGATTTGGTAACAGGATTACCTCATACAATTACAATATGTTCAGAAGAAGTTGAAGAGGCATTAAGAGAAAGTGTTTATGTGATTGTACATACAGCAAAAATGGTATTAGAGCAAACACCACCTGAATTATCAGCAGATATTATTGATAAAGGAATTGTTATTACAGGAGGAGGAGCTTTAATAGATGGATTTGATAAGCTACTTTCTCATGAACTCAAAGTACCAGTTTTTATAGCCGAAAGTCCGCTTACGTGTGTTGCAGAAGGAACTGGAATTTTATTAGATAATATTCATTTAATTGACCATTAGACATTAGAAACATAGACATTCTAATGTTTTTTTGATACAATTGGTTTGGTGATAGTGATGAATGAAGAAATGTTAACAAGAATTTTTTTAATGGTATTTACAACGTTTCTTTTTGTAACATTCATAACCCCATTTATAAAAAAAATAGCTGAACATATTGGTGCAGTAGATGTGCCAAATGAAAGGAAAGTACATAAGGTACCAATTCCAAGATTAGGTGGACTAGGTATATTCTTTGGCTTTTTATTAGGGTATATGTGTTTTGGAGCAAATAGCGAAACAATGAATTCTATTTTAATTGGAAGTTTTATTATTGTAATAACAGGAATTATTGATGATGTAAAACCACTCAAAGCTTCCCATAAATTTATAGGTCAATTAGTGGCAGCTTTTATAGTTGTATTTTATGGAAATATTGTGCTTAGAGACCTTAGTGCTTTTGGATTATATTTTCAATTTGGAGTCTTTGCCTATCCAATCACTATATTCTTTATTTTAGGTTGTATTAACTGTATGAATTTAATAGATGGTTTAGATGGATTAGCAGCTGGTATTAGTTCAATTTATTTTTTAACAATAGGAATTATAGCTACTATGCAGGGAAAAAGTGGACTTGATTTTGTTCTTACGTTTATCATGTTAGGCTCCTCTTTAGGATTCTTAGTTCATAATTTTAATCCAGCAAGTATTTTTATGGGTGACAGTGGTTCTATGTTTTTAGGTTTTATTATTGCGGTAATTGCTTTATTAGGATTTAAAAATGTAACCATGACATCTTTAATTATTCCACTTCTTATTTTAGCAATTCCAATATTAGATACAATATTTGCAATTATTCGTAGGTCATTAAAAGGGGAGAGTATATCTACTCCAGATAAATTTCACATTCATCATCAACTTTTAAAAAGAAATTTTTCTCAAAGAGCAACAGTACTAGCTATTTATGGAATTAATATGTTATTTGCTTTTGCTTCTATTGTATATGTTTTAAAAGATCAAATGTTAGGATATATTAGTTATGGTATTTTACTTTTAATTGTAATATTATTTGTTGTAAAGACAAATGTAGTATTTGATGGAGAAGAGATAAAAAAGAAATTTTTAAAAAAGAATAAAGTTAGAAAAAGTAAAAATTAGTGTAAAAAACTAATTTTTTGTAAATGTAAGGAATTAAAAAATGATAAAGAAGTGATTGAACAAAATATTGATGCATTTGATATTATTACGATACTTGAATTAAGGGAAGAATATTTTATAAAAAAATATAATTCTTTTTGTATAAATAAAAAAACTTTAGAAATACTATAAATGGTGATTAAACATGAACTTTAATATGGATTTCAAAGCCATTGAAGTATTAGATGTAACAGTTAGAAGTTTATTATCATTAGTAACTTTATTTTTAGTAACAAAAATGTTAGGTAAAAAACAAGTATCACAGCTTAGTTTATTTGATTATGTAATTGGAATATCTATTGGTAACTTTGCTGCAGAAATGTCTATCAATTTAGATACAAATTATATCAATGGAACAGTAGCTGTTATTATTTTTGGCGTAGTTGCTTATATTGTATCTATTTTAACAATGAAAAGTATTTATTTAAGAAGATTTTTTATGGGAGTTCCAACTATTTTAATAGAACATGGGAAATTGCTTGTAAATGGAATGAGAAAAGTAAAATTTGATTTAAATGATTTATTAGAGGAATGTAGAATCAATGGATATTTTGATATTAGTGAAATTGAATATGCAATTATGGAAACAAATGGGACAGTAAGTATTTTACCAAAAGGGGAATATAAGCCTATTGTAATGAAGGATATGAAATTAAAAGCGGAGAAACAAGGATTATGTGCGAATGTTATTATTGATGGGAAAGTGATGAAAAATAATTTAGATAATATTCATAAAGATGAAGAATGGCTTATACAACAATTAAAAGTAAAAGGATACCAGGAGTTAGATAATATATTACTTGTTACTGTTGATATCAATGAAAAAATAGTTGTATATGAAAAAAATGAAGGAATAAATCCTACTGATGTATTAGAATAGTTGACGTTAACTAAATAATAAGAATAGACTTTAAATAGACTTTGTTCTATTTTTTTGATACTATAAAATTGGGTGATAATATGAATAGACATTTTTGTGCTTCTGTATTTGTAGTTGACCCTAAAACAAAAAAAATGTTATTGGTATTCCATAAGAAATTTCATAAATGGGTACAGCCAGGTGGACATATAGAAGATAATGAAACACCAGAAGAAGCAGCTCTTCGAGAAGTGTATGAAGAGACAGGATTAAAAGTAAAATTATTAGGGAGACGTTTTCCTAGAGAAGATGATTTTATTAGACCACTTGGAATACAGTGTAATCGTAATTTAAAAGGAGATATGCATATTGATATTATATATGCAGCAATACCTTATAACGATGATGAGGTAATACTTAACAAAGATGAAAGTTTAGGAATTGGTTGGTTTACTAGAGAACAATTAGAAGCATTAGATATATTTCCAGATATAAAAATAACAATGGATTATATTTTAGAACATTATATAAAATAGGTGATGATATGAATATATTAGATTTTTGGTTAAATATATTATTTCCAATTTGCTCTTTAATGGTAGCTGTATTTGGTACAGTTTATACAGTAAGTCATAGAGTTCATAATGAAAATAGAGAAAAACATAGACCTTATTTAGTATTAGATAAAGTAGAACCATTAGATAAAATAGATGTATATGCTTATTATTTAATGCCAATTGGAAGAAATTATAGACAGTTAAATGAAATAATAAATGCTGAACAAATTGATAAATTAGATGGAAATTATGATTTAAATATAAATTTATTATTAAGTAATATTGGATATGGAGTAGCTACAAATATTAAATTTTATAATTTATTAACAGGAACTGAAGTATATGGTTCACAACAAAGTAATAAGGAAAAGAATCAGAAGTTATTTACAACATTTGATATTGGTTCAAAGGAAGAAAAAAGAATGCAGACAAGACTTATTAACCATATTATAGAAGAAGAAGGAATTATAACAGAAGATCATCATAGAATGCTTTGTGTTTATCAAGATTTAAATGGAAACATATATAATTTTATTATAAGTATCAATGTAAAACAAAATGGATATTATGACTTTTTTGCATATCAACCATCTTCTAGAAGTTATAAAAGATGGATCAAAGAAAATAAAAGGGAATTAAAGAAAATATTAAAACAATATGATTAAATCCAAAGTGATAATTACTCTGGATTTATTTTTGTAAATGATACTTTCGCATTTACTAATTTTTTAAATTTTCTAATTTTAATACGATAATGCATATTATCAAAGAAAAAAATATAACATGATTCCCATATTCCTACCCAACCAATAATTAAAAATATTTCAGAAACAATTTGAAATTTAGATATAAATGTGTAAAAGAGAATAAATAAAATACCAATCATAAATAGTATCGTAGCACGCATGTGAGTTATTTTCATTTCTAAATAACTTTCTTTTATATCTTCTCCTAAATTGGAGCGTAATATGTCTATAAAATCATTTTTTTCTTTATCTAAAAATTTATGTGGACTATGTATTTCAAAATCAATTGTATTACTAGGGGAGATTGATTTACTTTCATCTAAAATATAGGAAAGTAGTTCTGAATTTAGTTTTTTACTATTATAAGGACTAGTATAATCTTCTTTGTCTTCTATATGAATTGTTATTGTACTTTTCATGTAGTTCCTCCATTCTATACTTATTGTATCATTTTTTTCTAAACTTTGAAACGAGAATAAATGTCGTTTTTTAGAAAATTTTTTTGTTTTGTTAACATTATTTAATTCATATGTTTCATTTTTTCCTATCTTTCTTATAGATACGTAAATCTTGTATATTATAGTTTATAGTAAGAGAAATTGTGATTAAAAAAAGCAAAAGAGTGTTTATAAATAGAAAAATACATATCAAAAAATATGAAATAAGTGTGTTTTTAAATGTAATCTCTCATTTGTAAAAAAAGGGTTTCAAAATGGAAGATCCTACATGAGAAAAAAACGTGGGTTTAAAAAAGAAATGTACGTATTATTCTATGTATTAGGAACATAGTCAAAAACTATTTACAATTCTATAAAAAATGTGATATAATACGGCAGTTACAAAAAAGGGAAGTGTATTTTATGAATATTAGAAATATTGCGATTATTGCGCATGTTGACCATGGAAAAACAACACTTGTTGATCAATTATTAAAAATGTCGGGAACATTTCGTGAGAATGAAGAAGTAACTTCTATGGATTCAAATGCAATTGAGCAAGAAAGAGGAATTACAATTTTGGCAAAAACAACTGCTTTAAATTATAAAGGATATAGAATCAATATATTAGATACTCCAGGGCATGCTGATTTTGGTGGAGAAGTAGAGCGTATTATGAATATGGTAGATGGAGTATTACTTGTTGTAGATGCTTATGAGGGTACAATGCCACAAACACGTTTTGTGCTTAAAAAGGCATTAGAAGCAGGAGTTACTCCAGTTGTTGTAGTAAATAAAATTGACAAAGAATCAGCTAGACCAAAAGAAGTTGTTGATGAAGTATTAGATTTATTTATCGAATTAGGAGCAGATGTAGAACAATTGGAATTCCCAGTAGTTTATGCATCCGCTTTATCAGGAACTTCTAGTTTAGATCCAGATCCAACCACTCAAGAACATACTATGGATCCGATTTTAGATATGATTATTAACGATATTCCCGCACCTGATGTAAATGAAGAAGGTGGTTTTCAATTTCAACCAGCATTATTAGACTATAATGATTTTGTTGGAAGAATTGGAATCGGAAGAGTAAAACGTGGAAAAGTAAAAGTAAATGAAATAGTAAGTTGTATAAGAGTTGATGGAAGTATAAAACAATTTCGTATTCAAAAAATGTTTGGATTTATGGGATTAAAACGAATTGAAATAAACGAAGCTAAAGCAGGAGATATCGTTGCAATAGCAGGACTTCCAGATATTGAAGTAGGTGAGACTGTTTGTACAGTTGGAAGTGAAGAAGCATTACCATTACTTCGTATTGATGAGCCTACATTACAAATGACATTTGGAGTTAATACATCTCCGTTCTGTGGAAAAGAAGGAAAAATATTAACGGCTCGTAAAATAGAAGAACGTTTGATGAAAGAAACAGAAAAAGATGTTAGTTTGAAAGTTGTTCCAAATGATAGTGAATCATTTATTGTATCTGGTAGAGGAGAATTACATTTATCTATTTTAATTGAAAATATGAGAAGAGAAGGTTTTGAATTACAAGTATCAAAACCAGAAGTTATTGTCAAAGAAATAGATGGTGTAAAATGTGAACCTTATGAAGATGTACAAGTAGATGTTCCAGAAGAATATGTAGGAAGTGTTATAGAAGCTTTAGGTAATCGTGAAGGTGTTATGGAAAATATGCATAGTAGTGAAGGACAAGTAAGGCTTACTTATACAGTTCCATCTCGAGGACTTATTGGATTTATGACAGAGTTTATGACTATGACAAAAGGATATGGAATGCTTAATCATACATTTAAAGAATATCGTAAGATGGCAGGAAGTAGTGTTGGGATGCGAAAACTAGGAGTATTAGTTTCTATGGAAAATGGAAAAGCTACTGCTTATGCTTTAGGTCAATTAGAAGATCGTGGTGTGATGTTTATTGAGCCAGGTGCTGATGTATATGAAGGTATGGTTGTTGGAGAGCATACTCATGATAATGATTTAGCTGTAAATGTTGTAAAAGGCAAAAAGTTAACAAATACACGTGCTTCTGGAAGTGATCATACAGTAGTTCTAAAGCGTCCTAGATTGATGTCATTAGAAACTTGTTTAGATTATATCAATAGTGATGAGTTGGTAGAAGTTACTCCAGTATCATTTAGAATTCGTAAAAAGATATTAAATACTAATGAGCGTAAAAAATTTGATGCTAAAAAAGCATAGAAGAGAATATAGAAATGTATTCTCTTTTTAATGGTAACATTATTATGAAATAGTTAAGTGAATGATAGAATGTAAAGTTTACATGTTTTTGTTTCCGTGAGATAGAGTGTAATAAAAATATAAATTATATCAACATATAAAATTTATTAGAAATTGATATTTGGAGGAAAAATAAAAATAGATAATGAAAATCTGTTAAGGAATTTTTTATATTAGTGATTTTATAAATAAAATAATATATAATAACAATCTGAATTTGTCTTATTATCTTGCACTGTCCTTCTTGTAAA